>DAITMW010000059.1:0-28420 GCA_036834945.1 Steroidobacteraceae bacterium | reverse complement strand
GATGAGGAAGTTGCCGTTGTGATCCGACGGCGGGTTCGCGCCCGAACCGACGACGCTCCAATGCGGCGCGCCGGGGCCGTTGGCTGGACGTGTTGGAAAGGTCGGAACGGCGGCTTGGAGGGCGATTGTGGTCAGTACGATCAGAAGGCGCTGCAGGCGGTTCATGGTGTCGGTCCATAAATCCATGGTGTCGGTCCATAAATAAGAGTTGCAGCCGCGGAGGCCTTGATGTAAATAAGAATCATTCGCATTACCGAGACACCCCAATGGCCCAGCCAGACGCGCCCCTGATCCACGCGACGATTGGCCGCCACGCTCACCGTCGCCGGCAGCTGGAGTTGACGCCGCTGTGCGCTCTGCCCTCCTCCATCCGCTTCGCCATCTGGTGCTTCCGGGTGGCCAAGCTCAGCGCCCAAGGCTCGGAATGCGCGCGCCTGCGGCTGCACGAGGTTCATCATCTTTTGCGCAAGCCGGGTGCGGCTACGGCGTTGGAGCGCTGCATGGCGCTGCTGTTGGATAACGCTCGCCGGTCGCTCGACATCCGGGAGTTTGGGCTGGGGTCCGTCTATTCGAGTCAGACCGAGCTGGACCTGCTCGCCGCGTTGTCGGAGTTGCAGGCTGGAGATGTTGCGCGAGCGCGAGGGATGCTGGCTGACGTGGTGAGCGCGCACCTTTCCGACGTCGTGGTGGAGGCTGAAATCTGGACTGCGGAACTCAAGGAAGCGGGTATTCTGCTGCCGAGGGTGCGGCAGACCTCGCACTGAATGGGAGTCGCGATGGGCGCGAATGGGACCCGGCTCGATGCAACTGTGCGTATACCGGTGCTCGATGCTTTCAGGACGGTCAACGAGGCTCTGCTCGAGCTGCTCGCAGACTTCAGCGCCGAGGAATGGCATCGGACGACCGTGCACAAGGATCGGAGCGTAAAGGACCTCACGGCTCATCTGCTCCACGGCAGCCTGCGGCGCCTTACGGGCATGCGGGATCAATATCGTCCTCCGGCTGGTAAGAAGTTCAGCACGACCGCGGAGCTTACCCAGTTCATTCAGGATGACAATCGCGCGTTCATGCTGGGGATGGCGCGGGTCAGTCCGCAGATCCTCGTCGAGATGATCGCCCGCTATGACCCGGAGGTCTTGCGATTGTTTGAATCGTTGGATCCTGTCGCGCCGGGGTTGGGGGTTGTTTGGGCTGGCGAGTGGATCTCGCAGAACTGGTTTGATGTGGCTCGTGAGTACACCGAGAAGTGGCACCACCAACAGCAGCTGAGGGACGCGACCGGGCGACCCGCTTTGTACGACCCGACGCTCTTGACGCCTGCGCTGGAGACGTTCGCGCGGGGGTTGCCGTTTGCGTATCGCTCGCTGGAGGCTGGGGACGGCACGTCGATCTCGATTCTGGTCAAGGACGTCGCGGGGGTTGCCTGGACTTTGCGTTGGGAGAGGGATACGTGGTCGCTGTGGACCGCCGCGGTCGCGGACTCTGTGACCTCGATCAGCGCGAGTGCTGATACGCTTTGGCGAGTCTGGACCAAGGGCATTTCGCCATGCCAGGCGCTCGACGCGCTCGAGATCAATGGGGACCGGAGTTACGCCGAGCCATTGACGCGTTTCGTGGCGATCATGGCTTAGTCGTCGCCACCTCCGCTGCCGGGGGAGCGAGCGCCCGAGCGCTGCGGTGTCGGTATTGGAAACTAACCCGCCGGGCCCTCCAGGGCGCCCGGTGCGCGTAACGGGATTGAGTAAATGAACTCGCAGCCCGTGACGTACAGGGTCTTCGCATCGTCCCCGCCGAACGCCAGGCTCGAGGCACATGTTGTTTTGCGGGGTTCCTGGTCGCCGAGGGTCGGCATGTGCAGCAGGCCCAGGAGCTTGCCTGCCGGCGATGTGATCCGGACCGTGCCGGGCATCGCGTCTGTTGACCAGAGGTTGCCGCGGGGGTCGGTTTTCATGCCGTCGCCGATGCCGGCGCCGCTGGTGAACAGCTCGCCGGGGCCGACGCTGCCGTCCGCATGGATCGGAAAGCGCATGATCCTGGGATTCGGCGATACCGTTCCGGCGGACAGGTAGAGGTATTTGTCGTCCGGGGATAGTGCGATGCCGTTCGGCTCGGCGCCGAGTTGCTCACGGCTGACGGCCATCGTGAGCTTGCCGTCCTTCCATCTCCAGACGGAATCGGGCATTTGCACCAGGGGGCCGTGGATCCCGCCGCGCACACCCACATCGGAGTCGGTGAAGAAGATGGCGCCGTCGGCGGCGACTGCCATGTCGTTCGGGCCGTTGAAGTGCTTGCCTTCGAAGCCCGCCGCCAACACGGTGCGCGTGCCGTCCTTCTCCAATCGCTTGATGGCCAGGTCCTGCCCCGCGCACCAGACGATGCGCCCCTGACGGTCCACATGGGCGCAGCCGGGTCCCATCAGGAGCACGTGGTCACGACCGATGTAGGCAAACTTTCCGGTGTTGGCGAAGTCCTCGCCGCTATAGCCGGCCTTGTCCAGGAATACTGACACCTTGCCGGCCGGAGTCACTTTGTAGATGACGTTGTCGATGATGCTGCTCGCCAGCAGATAACCCTCCGCGCCGTTGTGGCCCCTGATCCAGACAGGGCCATCGATGAAGCCGAATCCCCCTGCCACGGTAGTCAGCTTCGCATCGGGTGCGATGAGAGTGTCGAGGGAGGGGTCGGCTTTCGTGATGCTGAAGGGATGTGGCGTGGGATCCGGCGGGGGCGGCTGCGCGCTCGACAGGGCGGTGGCCAGACACAGGACCAGAGTGGCACAGGCGGAAAACCGTCGTCGCATGGACTCCCCCTCGAGGCGCTCTTGTTTCCAACGGGCCTATGTGACCACAGGCGCCGTTGTCTATTCGCGAAAGCTGTTTACGCGATCTTCAGCTGGGCCTGTCGACCCGACACACTTGTGCAACGCCGACGAGGACGTTCAATACAGCCGGTCAGCCACTGCGACAGCCTGCCCAACGGTCTCGCCAGAAGACCGTCAGGGGTATTCGAACACATGACCAATGACACGCGATCCATTGCCCGGGTCATTCTCTGCTTGGGCCTCAGCTGTCGTCTTGCTGCCTGCGGTATGTCGTCCGGGGTTGCGCAGAGCGCGCCACCGGTACCGGAAGTCAATGTTTCCAAGGTCTTAGAGAAGAAAATTCAGGAGTGGGATGAATTCACGGGGAAGCTGGAGGCGGTCGAAACCGTCGACATCCGGCCCCGGGTCTCCGGGTATATCGACAAGGTCGCCTTCACCGAGGGTAAGTTGGTCAGGCAGGGCGAGCTGTTGTTCGTGATCGATCCGCGGCCATACCAGGCGGAGCGCGATCGTGCGGCAGCGGAGGTCAAGCGGCTGAAGACCGCGGTGGAGCTGGCCCATATTGAGCGAACACGGGTTCAGCGCCTGAGACTCAGCGGTGCGGTATCCCAGGAAGAGCTCGACGAGCGCGATAGCACTGTCGCGCAGGCGGAAGCCAACCTGGCGGGGTCGCAGGCGGCGCTCGAGTTCGCCGCGCTGAATCTCAGCTTCACGCGGGTCGTCAGCCCCATCGATGGACGTGTCAGCCGGGCCATCGTCACACGCGGCAACCTGGTCACCGGAGGCAACAACGGAGGCACCATCCTCACGTCGGTGGTATCGATGGACCCCATCTATCTCTACTTCGACGGCGACGAGCAAGCCTACCTGCGCTACAACGAGCTGGCGCGCGAGGGCGAGCGCCAAAGCTCGCGGGATGTCGCGAACCCGGTCATGGTCGGGCTCGCGAATGAGGATGGCTTCCCCCATCCCGGGAAAATGGATTTCGTCGACAACCGGGTCAATCCTCAGACCGGTACGATCCGGGCGCGCGCCGTGTTGAAAAATCCCCAGGGCTTCTTCACCCCGGGCATGTTCGCCCGGGTTCAACTCCTCGGTCGCAACGACTACCCCGCGCTCCTGATCCTCGACCGGGCCGTCAACACGGACCAGAACCGGAAGTATGTGTTCGTCGTCGGCGACGGCAACAAGATCGAATACCGGCGTATCGAGCTGGGCCGTGTCATAGAAGGACTTCGGGTGGTGCGCAAAGGCCTGAAGGCCGGTGAAGTCGTCGTGGTGGACGGCGCGGAGCGGGTTCATCCCGGCATCGTCGTGAAGCCCGAGACAGTGGCCATGACGGCAGTCGACATGCCGGCTGACTCGCAGGCGGTGCACTGACCATGAAGATCTCATCCTTCTTCATCGAGCGACCGATCTTCGCCGCCGTCCTCGCCATCCTGATCCTCGTGGCCGGTCTGCTGGCGATCCCCTCTCTGCCGATCAGCGAATATCCGGAGATCGTGCCCCCTACTGTCGTCGTGACCGGCACCTACCCCGGAGCCTCGCCGAAAACCATAGCCGAAACGGTCATTACGCCGCTCGAACAGCAGATCAACGGCGTGGAGAACGCCATCTACACGAGCTCCTCCTCGACGCCGGACGGCAATTTCACGATCACGGTGACATTCAGGCTCGGGACCAACCTCGACACCGCGCAGGTGCAAACACAGAACCGGGTCACGCAGGCACAACCTCGCCTGCCACAGGTAGTGAACCAGGTTGGGTTGATCGTGCAGAAGCGCTCTCCTGATCTGACGATGGCCGTGTTTCTGCGCTCCAAGGATGGCCGCTACGACTCGCTCTACCTGCGCAACTACGCCGTGATCAACATCAGGGATGTGCTCGCGCGCTTGCCGGGCATGGGTGACGTGCAGATATTCGGGTCGGGCGATTACGCCATGCGGCTCTGGCTCGACCCCGAAGAGATCGCATCACGAAGCATGGATGTCGATGATGTCCTGGCCGCGGTGCGTGAGCAGAACGTACAGGTCGCGGCGGGCCAGATCGGTGGTCAGCCCGCGCTACCGGGAACTGAGTTCCAGTACATCGTCAACGCGTTGGGCCGCCTGCAGACCGAGCAGGAATTCGGGAACATTGTCGTCAAAACCGGAGAGGCCGGCGAGACGACCTACTTACGCGATGTCGCACGACTGGATCTCGGCCCGGAAACCTACGCATTGCGCAGCATGCTGGACGGTGGGCCCGCGGTGGCCATCCCTGTCTTTCAGCTGCCTGGCGCAAATGCGCTCGAGCTGTCCAGAGCGGTGCGCAAGACGATGAAAGAGCTCGCGAAGAGCTTTCCGGAGGGAATGAGCTACGAGATCGACTACGACCCGACGGTCTTCGTACGCAAGTCCATCGAGGCCGTCGTACACACTCTGCTGGAAGCCGTGGCGCTGGTTGTGTTGGTGGTCGTGGTCTTTCTGCAGACCTGGCGCGCAAGCCTCATTCCCCTCGTCGCCGTGCCAGTAGCCATCGTGGGGACCATGGCCGTTCTCCTGGCCGCGGGATTCTCGATCAACAACCTGACGCTGTTTGGCCTGGTCCTGGCCACCGGCATCGTGGTGGACGATGCAATCGTCGTGGTAGAGAACATCGAGCGCAAGATCGAAGGAGGACTGCAGCCACGCGCGGCAGCGCATGCGGCGATGGCCGAGGTCACCACGCCAATCATCTCGATCATGCTGGTGTTGTGCGCGGTTTTCCTGCCGGTTGCTTTCATCACCGGGGTCACCGGTCAGTTCTACCGGCAGTTCGCGATCACCATCGCCGGCAGCACGGTGATCTCCACCTTCAACTCCCTGACGCTGTCTCCGGCACTTGCAGCCCTCCTCCTCAAGCCCCGACACGCCCGGCCGGACCTGTTTCAACGTGGCATCAATCGAGTCCTGGGACGGTTTTTCAATCTCTTCAACCGTACTTTCGAATCCGCCTCCCATGGATACGGCCGCGCGGTTCGTCGCATTACCGCGCTTCGCACGGTGACTCTCGTGATTTTCGCCTGCCTGCTTGGGGTGACGTGGTGGCTCTTCCACACCGTGCCGGGCGGTTTCATTCCGGCGCAGGACAAGGCGTATCTCGTCGGGATCGTGCAGTTGCCGGACGCGGCCTCCCTCGATCGCACCGAAGAGATGGTGCGGCGGGTGTCGCAGATCGGCTCACACACTCCAGGTGTAGCGCACAGCCTGGGGTTTTCCGGATTGTCCGTACAGGGTTTCGTCAATCTGAGCAATGCCGCCGTGGTGTTCTTCCCACTCGAGGACTTCGGCAAGCGCACGACGCAGGAATTATCGGGTCCCGCGATCGCGGCGACGTTGAACAAGAAATTCGGCGCCCTCAAAGGAGCGGCTCTCGTCGCTGTGGCGCCACCTCCCGTGCAGGGCTTGGGCAACACGGGCGGCTTCAAGCTCTATCTGCAGGATCGCGGCGCGCACGGCTATGAAGAGTTGGCACGCGTCACCCAGGAAGTGTTGAACAAGGCCCGGCAGCAACCGGAGCTGGCGGCGCTCGCAACCTACACGACCTACCAGAACAGCGTGCCCCAGCTTTATGCGGATGTGGACCGGGTGAAAGCCAAGCGCCAGGGTGTTCCCCTCTCGAACATCTTCGACACCCTGCAGGCTTACCTGGGGTCTGTGTACGTGAACGACTTCAACCGCTTCGGACGCACTTACCGCGTGTATGCCCAGGCAGAGCCGCGCTTTCGCGGCAAGCCGGAAGACATCGCCAACCTCAAGACCAAGAATCTCAACGGCGAGATGGTTCCGATGGGCGCTGTCGCCAACGTTCGCTTCCAGTCCGGTCCGGATCGCGTCGCCCATTACAACGTTTACCTGGCGGCCGACATCAACAGCCAGGCCGCCCACGGTTACTCATCGGGCCAGGCGAACGCCGCCATGGAGCGGGTGCTCAAGGAGACACTGCCCAACGGCTTCGGCTACGAATGGACGGATCTCACCTATCAGCAGAAGAGCTCGGGAAGCACGGCATTGCTGGTCTTTCCCATCTGCGTTCTGTTGGTTTTCCTGATCCTGTCGGCACAGTACGAGAGCTGGGTACTGCCGCTGGCGGTGATCCTCATCGTGCCCATGTGCCTGTTGTTCGCCATGACCGGTGTCTTCCTCAAAGGCTCCGACAACAATGTGCTCACCCAGATCGGGTTCATCGTCCTCGTCGGGCTCGCCTGCAAGAACGCGATTCTCATCGTGGAGTTCGCACGGGAGCGCGTCGCGGAAGGGATGGCGGTCGTCGATGCGGCAGTCGAGGCTTCACGGCTGCGGCTTCGCCCGATCCTGATGACATCGTTCGCGTTCATCATGGGCGTCATTCCACTTGCGACGGCATCGGGCGCAGGTAGTGAAATGCGGCAGGCGATCGGCATCGCCGTGTTCTCGGGCATGTTGGGCGTCACGTTCTTCGGGTTGTTCCTGACCCCTGTGTTCTTCGTAACGCTGTACTCGCGCTTCAATCCGCATCGGGTACTGGAGCCCGGCCATGCGTAAATTCATGCTGGGCGCGTGCGCCTTCACCCTCGTGTGCGGCTGTGCGGTCGGGCCCAACTATCAGCGCCCTGCTACACCGGTGGACACGGGTTTCGGCAATGCCGGCGAGACGGGCTTCGCACCGAACGACGTCGTGCAAGCCTATTGGACCGTTTTCAACGATCCGCTGCTCGACCGTCTCATCGATGATGCGGTTGCGCACAACTATGATCTCCAGGCGGCCACCGCCAATCTGCGTGCCTCGCGCGCCGAGCGCAGGCTCGCAGGCTTCGATCTCTATCCCACCATCACGTTCTCCGGTGGCTATACGGATGCACTGATCTCCCAGCAGCAGTTTCCGGAATTTCCGGGTATTCCCGAGAGCGCGCGCCATTTCGACACCGCGGATACCCAATTCGATGCCTTGTGGGAGTTGGATCTGTTCGGGCGAGTCAGGCGCAATGTCGAAGCCGCGCGGGCGGACGTCGGTGGCGTCAAAGCCTCGGTGCAGGACGCCCGCGTCAGTGTCATTGCCGAGGTGACCCGCAACTACCTCATCCTGCGCGGACTGCAGGAGCAGCAGGCTCTGACCTTGCGCAATGCGGACAACCAGTTCAGCACCTTGAAGCTGACCCGCATCCGGTTGGAGGCGGGGCGGGGCAATGAGTTGGATACCTCGCGGGCCGAGGCGCAATGGGCGACAACCCGGGCGACGCTGCCGACGTTGGACTCGTCGATTGCCACGACGATGTACCGGTTGAGCGTGCTGACTGGACGGCAGCCCACTGCCCTCAACACGTTGCTGTTCCCATCAGCACCGCAGCCCGTGCTCCCCGAATCCATTTCGATCGGAACGCCGGAACAACTGCTCCGACGACGGCCGGATGTGCGTGTCGCGGAGCGGCAACTCGCCGCGGCCACGGCGCGAATCGGCGTGGCTGTTGGCGATTTATTTCCCAAAGTCACCGTGGCGGGCACATTCGGGTATCAAGCGGCGAGCTTCGCGGCCCTCGGGGAGGGGGATACACGCTTCTATTCCTTTGGGCCCAGCATTTCGTGGCCGGCGTTCGATCTCGGTCGTGTCCTGGCGCGTGTTTCCTCCGCCAGAGCTCAGACTGACGCCGCACTCGCAAGGTATCAGGGCGCGGTGCTCAATGCCCTCGAGGATACCGAGCGCTCACTGATCACCAGCGCACGTGCCCGCGCACGGGTCGATGCCCTGCAACGGGCCGCCACCGCGAGTGACAAAGCAGCCGACCTGGCGCGTCAGCGGTTCGCGGGCGGCTTGATCGACTTTCTCGAGGTACTCGACGCGGAGCGCACGGCCTTGAGCGCCGAGCTGTTGCTTTCCCAGGGCCGCACCGACGCGGCCACATCGCTCGTGGCCGTGTATAAGGCGTTGGGCGGCGGGTGGGAAGGGCCTACGACAATCGAGCGGTAGATCGCCGGCTCGTGGCTCTGGGGCCGATCTCGTTCCGGCGCGCGAGTCGCGTAATCTCATCAGCCGCTCGGAACGCCAACGCCTGGATCGTCATTGTGGGTTGTCCCCGCCCCGAGGTGACGAAGCTCGAGCCGTCGCACAGGAACAAGTTCGGCACGTCATGGGCGCGGTGCGACTTGTCGATCACGGAAGTCGTCTCGTCGTGTCCCATTCGACAGGTGCCGAGCAGGTGAACCGAGATCGTCCGTTCCGTGACGTCCTCGGTCCAGATCTTCCGCGCTCCAGCGGCTTGCATGATGTCGACCGAGCGATCTCGTAGGAACCGGGCCATCGCCAGGTCGTCGGGGTGGTCCCTGTATGTCACCCGGATGGCGGGTATGCCCCAGGCATCCTTCAGATCCGGGTCGAGGCTCACGCTGTTGGTTTCCAGAGGCAGGGAGGTCGAATGCCCCGCGCAAACCATGGAGCGTGGGAACGCCTGCAATCGCTCCTTCAGGGCAGGCCCCCAGGTGGGCAGATTACCGCCCGCTGCCAGGGCCCAGCCGATCGGCTGACGGCCGATGCGGCTGTCTATGCCGCCGCCGCCATAGAAACCGCGCCGCGGATCAGAGTCGTAGAAGTCGTGGACGACACGGGTCACCTGCACGCTCTTGTACTCGTTGAGCTCGTGTTCGAACACCGCGTGGACGGCCGTGTTCTGGTTGAACATGAGGTGCTTGCCGACCATGCCGCTCGAGTTGGCCAGGCCCTGGGGAAACCGGGCGCTCGTCGAGTTCAACAGCAACCGGGGGGTCTCCGCCCCGTTCGCACTGACGATCACGGCGCGCGCCTTCTGGAAGACCTCGTGTTTTCCCGAGTCGAAATAGTGCACCCCGGTCGCACTGCCGCGGGCATCCGTCTCGACTCGAAACACGTAGCTGCCCGGCCGCACCTCACACCGGCCGGTCGCTTCCGCCTCCGGAATCATGTTGTAGAGCACGGATGACTTGGCCATCACCTCGCATCCGAACCCGATGCAGAACCCGCAGCTCACGCAGGCAGGCCGACCGCGGTAAGGTTGCGACAGGATGGCCATGGGTGCCGGAAACGGATGCAGGCCCAACTTGCGCGCGCCGCGCTCGAGGAGCACGCCCGAGGACTTCACCGGCAGAGGCGGCATCGGGTACGGCTTCGTCCGCGGCGGATCGAAAGGGCTCGCGCCGGCAAGTCCGGAAACGCCGACTTCCCATTCCACCTTCGTGTAGTAGGGCTCCAGCTCGGCGTAACTGATCGGCCAGTCGGAGAAGCCCGTGCCGGGGATGCTCCCCAACACGGTGCGTTCCTTGAAGTCGATCTCATGGAAGCGCCAATAGTTCGCCGTGAAATGAGTGCTGCTCCCGCCGACGATGCGCGCATACACCAGGGGATTGAGACCCGAACGGCGCATCCCTCGGGCATCGGGATCACGTCTGAATGTCTGAGGACTGACCGAGGGGTCGTTGATGATGCCGTGCAGGTAGGTGTACTTCAGCTCATCGTGCTCGAAATCGGCAGGACTCAGTCGTGGCCCCTGCTCCAGCACGACGATCGAGAAACCCGCCAATGCCAACTCCCGTGCGATCACTCCTCCCGCCGCGCCCGAGCCCACCACGGCGAAGTCGACGGTTTCGCCAGGTTTGAACTTGTGCCCGCTCACGGCACGCCTCCATCGGGAACCGCGGCGAAACCGGGATAGTCGAGATCGTAGTATCCAAATGGCGGGGTGAAGACGTGCTGGTCCTCGAATCCTATGAGCTTCCACCCCACGCCCGCGTAATTCCCCCCGTACTGGCTCGCGCTCAACGTTCCTAGAATCGTCAGCGTGCGTGCCGCGTCAAAGAATGGGGAATGCTCCACCAGTGTCAGGAACGCGACCTGCTCAGTCACGCTCGCCGCCGCGAATGAGGTCGCGGTGGGGTGAGCAGCCTGGAATGACTGTTGAAACTCCAGAAGGCCGGCGCGGAACGATGGAGCGCGCTCGGCAAAGAATGTGGCGAGCGCGCGATCGATGAAATACACAACGTGAGCCTCCCGGGCTCCGGGAGATTCACCACCGGGCAGAATCCGCGCGGCGATCGCGTCTACATCGGCCGCATCCGCTGTGTTGAAAAATACAAAGGCCGTGGGAACGGCCGTAGTAGCGTGCGCGGCGTGCTCAGCGGCCGCCGCTATCTGCGGCCAGACCGAGGAGAGCCAGGCACTCGCCGAGAGTCCCCCGAGGGCAAAGAGAACGCCCCTGCGGGTCCGATGCAACTCATACACAGGTGTTTGCCTCCGTCGTGAGTGCGCCATCGAACGGACGACGCGCTTATGACAGGGGCTATCGGGAGTTGGGCAGCAAAGACGACATCTGCGCGAGCGCGGCGGCCTTCCCTGTCAGGGGGTGGTCGCGACCCACGGTCGGCATCAACTGCGCAAACGCCTTGGCTGAAAATGCCTGGGCGGACTCCGTGTTGCCCAGCGCCAACTCGACTCGGGCCTGGGCCAGTTGTGAGTACCCCACCCAGTAGGAAGGCTCTCCCGGTATCGCAAATTGCGAGGCGAGCAGACTCGCCTCGGCCGCATGCCGGGTTGCGAGGCCATAGTCACCGAGCGCGCCTTCGGACTCGGCCAGTCCGGAAAGGGCCACGATCTGGTTGGGAACATACGTTTTGGTACGCCGGTACTCGGTAATGACCCGACCCAACACGTCCTTGGCGTCAAAAAACCGGCCGGCGGCCAACTCCACGAGGCCCGTCTCCAGAAGCAAGCTGGCGCGTGCGGGGTGGTCGGCGGGAAAGTGCATCTGGATGAAGCGGCCGGCCGCTTCCAGGGCGGCCCGTGCCTCCTCGACTGCCCCTCTCCCACGCTTGACCTCGGCGAGACCCAACAGCGAGATCGCCTCCATGTCGGCGTCGTCCTCGCCGCCAGCCATCCGTTTTGCTCTCGAGAAGCGCTCCTCGGCTTCATCGAGTCTGTTGAGCAGTACCAGGCGTCGCGCATAGTTCACATTCACCACCTGGTCCGGTGCCGCGTCGGCCCGCAGTGCGCGGCCGATATCGAGGGCAGACTCCACCATTCTCGTGGCCCCCACGATGTCGCCGATGTCGGATCTCACAGCCGCCCAGCTGCTATACACCATTACCCCATCCGCCGAACGCTCGCGACCCAGGTTCTTGAGAAGCTCGAGGGTCTCGCGATACATGTCGTCCGCCACCTTCAACTCGCCCGCGGCCCGATAGGCCGTGGCGAGTTGAATGCGCGGTGTGACCTGGCGCAGATTGAAGCCCGGGAACAGCTTCTTCGCCAACGCCACCGACTTCCGGGCGGCCTCGATGCCCGGCGCGATATCCTGCTTGGTCAGATCGAGATCCGACTGCTGCTCCAGGCATTCAATGAGCGCGCTCGACTCGGGAGCGTCCCGCTCGACCTCCGCGACGGTCGCATCGAGCAACGCCGTGCTCTCCTGGATCCGTCCGGCGTAGTGGAAGAGCCGGCCGAGCTCACAGGCCGACTGCCGTCGCAGATCGACGTAGTTCTGGGCAACCGCACGCTGATGCGCCAGCTCGACGAGCTCCATGGCCTTCTTGTTCTGTCCGAGTCCGGCGAACAGGACGCCGAGATTGATGAGCTGCTCGATCGCCAGGGCGTGATTGGACGTCGAGTATTGGGCCTGAATGGATTTTTCCGCCCGCTCGAGCAACTCGGATGTCGTGAACGGTCGGCCACTCGTGCCCGCATCCGTCAATACGAACTCCAGAAAGTCACGGGTGAATTCCGCGCGCGACGCTTGATCCTCGGCAACCTGGCGCTGCCGGTTCGCCTCCACCATTTGCCATACTGCGAAGGCGCCCGTAGTAATCAGCGCGAGCGCCACCGCGCTCACACTCAACACCATGGCACGGTTTCTTCGTATGAACTTCGTCGCGAGGTATGCGAACGAGCGCGGGCGCGCCTGGACCGGCTCGAGGGCAACATAGCGTCGCAAGTCCTGCAAAAAGAGATCGGCGGTGGTGTAGCGCTCGGATGGGTTCCTGCGCAGCGCCAGGGCCACGATATTCTCGAGGTCGCCTTTCAGAGCCCGCCGCCACTTGACATCGACGGCGACATCCGACACGCGCGGGGGGTCGGAATCGAGCGTCAAGCGGATCAATTCGGCGGAAGTCCTCTCCTTTCCGTCATGACCCACCAGAGGATGGCAGCCGGCCAACAACTCGAACAGTACCGTGCCGAGGGCGTAGACATCAGTGGCGGTGGTGAGCGACTCTCCCAGCAACTGCTCCGGCGCCGCGTAGCCGGGCGTCAGCCCTGGTGCATTCGGCCCGGTCAGTTGTGTGACGTCACCACCCCGTCTGGACAACAGTGCGGCGACACCGAAATCCAACAGCTTGACGCTCCCGTGATCGGTCACGAGGATGTTGGACGGTTTCAGGTCACGATGCACGACCAGATTGCTATGCGCGTGCGCTACAGCCCGCAACACATCGATGAACAGCTTCACGCGCTGGTTGATATTGAGTCCGTGCCGGTCGCAGTAGCGATCGATGCGGTCACCGCGGACGTACTCCAGAACGAGATAAGGCTGATGACCCGCGGCGACCCCTGCATCCAACAGGTGCGCGATGTTCGGATGGCGCAACCTGGCCAAAACACTGCCCTCGCTCACGAAGCGCCGCTCGGAAGGGTGCCCGACGAGGGCCATATTGAGGAGCTTGACGGCCACCTGCCCTTCGAACCGTCCGTCGCTGCGGTGGGCCAGCCAGACCGTCCCCATCCCTCCATGGCCGAGAGGCCGGTCCAGTGTGTAGGCCCCGAAGCGCTGACCCGCGAGGCTCGTCGGCGTGCTCAGAACCGACACACCGCCGGCTTCGAGGAAGTGACGGTCCTCGAGATTTTCGAGCCTCTGCAGGTAGGTGCGGACCCGTCCCGCGATACCGGGAGCGCGCGTCGCGAGACCATCGAGCCACGTCTCGCGGGCGCACGTATCCAACCCGAGCACCTCGTCGAGGTAGGGGCTGATCTCGACCCACGAGTCTTCGAGCGTCCTCATACCAATCCGTCACCACCAGGGACGTTGTTATCACCGGCACGCACGTGGACGGCGGAAATCCTCTACAGTGAATCGCGACTGTTCAGACACTCATGGAGGAAGAGACGTGCCTTCTCCCAATCACGCTGCACGGTGCGCTCGGAAACGCCCCAGATCGCAGCGATGTCGCGCAGGGAGAAGCCACAGAAGTACTTGAGGTCCACCACCTGGGCCAGGCGGGATTCGACCGCACCGAGGCGCTCGACCGCATCGCTGAGCTGCTCCAGCTGCGCGAGATCGGTGGAGTCGTCAGGGACCTCTGTCGGGAGTGAGGTGAGCTCGAATGCTCCACCACGCTTGAGCGCCTGTCGCCGGCGTGCATAGTCGATGATCAGTCCACGCATCGCGCGGGAGGCGTAGCCCAGGAAACGCGCCTCGTCCGGGAAATGCACGCCCTCGCGCGCCTGCACGTTCAGATAGGCCTCATGCAGCAGAGTCGTCGCACCAATCGTGAGCGCGGAGCCGCCGCCGCGCCGCAATTCACGCCTGGCCATGCGACGCAACTGGTCGTACAGTGAGGCAAACATCTGCTGACCGCTCTCTTGCGGCTCAACCAACTCCGTTGACAAATCCGCTCTCCCAGAACGACAGAGCCAGTTAGAATGTCACGGAGGGTTGGGCGAGGCAATCGGGGGGAACGGGAGCTTGGGCTGCGGCGCCCGCACCCGGCGGGGTACGGATGGCGCCCCGGATGAAGAATTTACCGCAGGGCGGACGATGTTGGGTGTTTGCGCCTGCCCGATGCATGATATTGAATATACCTGGAAACCACCCGTAGGGAGACCCGATGAAAACACGTGGCTCGAGTCGTCGCGAGGTTCTGATGGCCGCCGGAACGATCCTGGCCTTTGGTCCAATGCCCGGCTCGCGAGCAATGGGCGCAGCGGCCGACACCAAGGTCAAGATCGGGGTGATCGGCTCCGGAAATGTCGGCAGCGAGCTCGGCCGCGTGTGGGCCAAGGCCGGCCACCCGGTGATGTTTGCCTCGAGAAATCTCGATCACGACAAGAAGTTGGCCGCCGGGATCGGGGCGAACGCTCGTGCCGGGACGCCAGCGGAAGCTGCGGCGTTCGGCAGCGTTTTATTGCTCGCGGTGCCCTATGGCGCGTTACCGGACCTCGGCAAGGCCCTGGCCGGCACGATCAAAGGCAAGGTCGTCATCGACGCCTGCAATCCCTTCCCAGAGCGCGACGGAGAGATCGCCACTCGTGCCCGGGAGCAGGGTGCGGGACGGATGTCGGCTGAGCTGCTGCCGGGCGCCCGCATCGTGCGCGCCTTCAATGCAGTCCACGCGGCCCGGATGGGCGAGGTGCACGAGCAACCCGGAAAGGTCGGAATGCCGATCGCGGGAGATGACAAGCAAGCTATCGAGATCGCTTCGCGCCTCATCCGAGAGATCGGCTTCGAGCCGGTCCTGGTCGGGGGGCTCGACAAGGGTAAGTTCCTGGTGCCAGGCACGCCGCTCGCGGGTGAGCACACGCCCGAGGAAATCCGCAAGATCGCGGCAACGCTGTCGTAGCCCGCGATCAGACGGCGGGGTCGCTGAACGCGGGCGCGCCGGTCTCGATCCGTCCGGCGAAGCGGTGCTCGACCGGACCGCAGGCCACCGTGAAGTCGTACCACTGGTGGCTGGCTGTCAGCGACCAATCCAGCGTTGCAGGTCGGCCCCGGGCGAGGCGTAAGTGCCAGGGGCCGTCGCTGCGATAGGCGTTGGAGTGAACCGTGAGCTCCTCTTGCCCCTTGCTCGTGGCGATGAGACGAATCGTCGTGTTGGGCGCGTCGTACTCGACACGGATCTGCGGCGCGGGGTGATGGCCAGGAGCGCCGCCGCGGAGCCGGAATTCGCGTACAAAGCCGTTGGGGCCGTAGACCCACAGGTCATACTGACCCGAATCCTGTTTCACAAGCCAGATATCGGAAAGGGTCTTGCCCGCCTCCACGGTATAACGCCGTGGGATGCGGTCCAGATGCAACTTGTCGTACACGTGGAAAACCGCGCCAACGGCGCCAGTGTTCCTGAAGACGAGCGTCAGGTGTTCCTCGTCAAGGTCTCGATCGGCATCGACGTGAAGCTCGTATGGCAACGCGCGCGAGCGACGCATCCCGGGCTCCTGAAAGAGCTTCTCGGGCACATCAGGTGGCACGGGCACGGGGCGCCTGGTCGCGGCGGCAATGATCGTCGCGGAGTTGCGGACAGCAGGCATTTCCGGGAAAGGCGCCTCGTTGGGCGTGACGAAATCGAGCGCGGATGTCAGGTCACCGCACACGGCGCGATGCCAGGGACTGATGGCGGGGACGTCGATGCCGAAGCGCTTTTCCAGAAACCGGCCCATCGAGGTGTGATCGAACACCTGGGAGCTCACCCACCCTCCCCGGCTCCAGGGCGAGATGACATACAGGGGCACGCGCGGTCCCAGTCCCCACGGACGGACGTTGCCACTGGTTCGATCATCTGGATGGATGAACTTCCGATCCGGGTCCGAGAAGTATTCACCACGCAGATCGAGTGTTGACTTGCCAGCGAGCTTGCCATCCAGGTCATAGGATGGCGGCGACGGTGGAGGGACATGGTCGAACAGCCCATCGTTCTCGTCGAACATCAGGAACAACACCGTCTTTCCCCAGACCTGTGGGTTGGCGGTCAATGCCTCCAACACGCGCGCGCTGAATTCGGCGCCCTGGAGCGGACTCGAGGGCGAGGGATGCTCGGACCAGAGCATCGGAGGCAGCACCCAGGAGACCTGGGGAAGCGTCGCGGCTCTGACATCGCTCGCGAACTGCTCGAGGGAGTGATGGGACATGCCCTTGTCGAACAAGGGTGTGCCGGGCCGGGACTCGCGAAAGCTCCTGAAGGCCAGCGCGCCGTGCATCAGCCCACCCCAGTTGTCGTTCGGGTCCTGGTAGATCCGCCAGGAGATGCCGGCGCCTTCGAGCAATTCCGGTAGTGTGGGCCACTCGAACGCGGAGCCTTTATAGGTATATCCGGGAGCCGGGAGTGAGCCGCTGATGTCACAACGCAGGTTGTTGACTTCCGCGTCATCCGCCGTGCAGTTCTCACCACGGCCGCGGTGCCCAGGATCGAAGTTCGACCCCGACCAGAAGACGATGCGATTGGGGTCGGTGCCCGTCGTAATCGAGCAGTGGTACGCGTCGCAGATCGTGAAGGCTTCGGCGAGGGCGAACTGGAACGGGATGTCCTCGCGGTGATAATGGCCCATGGATATGGGAGTCTTGAACCGCGGCCAGAGGCCGAATTTCCCCTGGTTCCAGGCGGCCTGCGCATTGTCGAAGGTATGGGGGGTGCCGGGCATGCGCAGGGCGCTGGTGGTCCGGGTGTCCAGACGGAACGGCGGAATCTCCCTGTTGCCGTCGGATTGGAACCAGACGGGTTTGCCACTCGCCAGGGGGACCGGGTGCCGGTCGCCAAAGCCGCGCACACCGTGCAGGGTGCCGAAGTAATGGTCGAAGGAGCGGTTTTCCTGCATCAGGATGACGATGTGCTGCACATCGTGGAGTGTGCCGGTAACCTGCTTCGCGGGCAGGGACAGGGCGCGGCGGATACTCGGCGGGAAAACGCTGAGCGCGGCGGAGCCCGCCGCCGTGGTGGCGGCAAGTTTCAGGAAATGGCGGCGACGCAGGTCGGTCATGGTTATGGGCGCAATGTGACCTAAAGTCATCGGCAATATAACGACACGTTCACGCTCATGCACGAGGATGCGCATCAGGAGGCGTTATGTTTTACCGGTTGGGTGCCGACACTGTACTGCTGGTTCACTTCACCTTCATTGCATTCGTGCTCTTTGGCGGGCTGCTCGCCGTGCGTTGGCCGTGGGTCGTCTTTGCGCACCTGCCGGCCGCGGCGTGGGGCACCTTCATCGAGCTGAGCGGACGTGTCTGCCCGCTCACTTACATCGAGAACGATCTGAGGAATCGCGCCGGCGAATCGGGTTATTCGCAGGGATTCATCGAGCATTACCTGCTTCCGGTCATCTACCCTGCCGGCCTCACCCAGCGGATTCAATTCGTGCTCGCCGGCGTGGTCGTGCTGGTCAATGTGCTCGCGTACGGCTGGCTTTTGCATCGGCGACGCTCGAGGGCCGTTGTGGGCTGATCGCAATGGAGTAGTATGGGTGGCGGTCCTTACGGAGGCACCACCCGTGTTGGCCAAACTCTCCCGGCCAAAGGTACATCGTGCGCTCGCGCGGGAGCGGCTGTTCCAAAGCATGGATGTTTCCCGGGAGCGGCCGCTTACCTGGATCGTCGCGCCGCCGGGCTCGGGCAAGACCACGCTGGTCGCGAGCTACATAGAAGAGCGTAAGCTGCGGTCCGCTTGGTACCACGTCGATCCGGGCGATGATGATCCGGGCACCTTCTTTTACTACCTCGCGCAGGCGGCACCTCCGACCCGGCGTAAACGCGAGCCGCCGTTGCCGTTGTTGACGCCCGACTACCTGGCCGACCTGCCGGGGTTCTATCGGCACTTCTTCCGGGCTTTCTTCACGCGCCTGACTGCCCCTGCCCTCCTCGTACTCGACAACTACCACGAGCTGCCGGCGTCGTCCTCGATGCATGCGGCGCTCGAACACGCGGTTGCGGAGGTCCCTCCAGACATCAACGTCGTCGTCATCAGCCGCTCGGAGCCCCCGCGCAACCTGGTGAGGTTGAAGAGCAGCGAGCGTCTGAATGTCATCGATTGGCCGCAATTGCGTATGACGATCGCGGAGACCCGGGCCATCGCGATGGAGCGGGCCGGTGGTGACTCGCGGGTGGCGGAGCGGGTATTCAAGCTTTCGGACGGTTGGGCTGCCGGTATCGCGCTCGCTTTGCAACGAATCACTCAACACCGTGATCGAGCCGAGCCCGTCGAGCGAGAGGCGCAGGCGGAGATGTTCGAGTATTTTGCCGCGCAGGTGTTGAGCTCGGCTCCGGCGGATGTGCAGCGGTTTCTGGAGCGTACCGCACTGTTGCCCACGCTGACGGCATCAATGGCGAATCGGATCAGTGAGCGCGAAGATGGTGAAGTCCTGCTCGAGGATCTGTTTCGGCGCGGCCTGTTCATCGATCGCCGTAACCTGCGGCCACCCGTCTATCACTACCACGATCTGTTCCGTGAATTCCTGCTGGCGGAGCTCGAGCGGTCCGTGTCCGCTGACGAATATGTGCGGCTGCAACGGTTTGCGGCGCAATTGCTCGAGGATGAGGGCCAACAGGACCCTGCCATCCGCCTGTATCTCCAGGCGGCCGACTGGGCAGGGGCCAAGCGGCTCATGCTCGCCGCGGCACCTGGACTGGTCGCTCAGGGACGTGGAGTCGCGTTGCGTGATTGGATCGGCGCCCTGCCCACGGACCTAGCGCAAGATCCTTGGGTATCGTTCTGGTCGGGAGTGGCTATAACGCGTGCCGCACCTACACAAGCGCGCCCCAGTTTCGAGCACGCGTTCCGGGAGTTCGCCGCCCAAGGCGTGGTGAGAGCGCAGCGGACCGTCTGTACCGAAATCATGCTCGGATACATGCACGAGTTCGCCAATCTCGCGCCGTTGGATGAGTGGCTCATGCAACTCCAGCGGCTGGTGGCGCAAGACCCGTCGTTTCCCTCGGCGGCAGCGGAACTACAGGTTCGGACTGCAGAGTTGTTTGCCCTGAGCTTCCGGCAACCCAGGCCTGATGAGCTGAGTGTCTGTGTAGCGCGGGTCCAGGAGCTGCTGGCGGCGGATGCTCCGCCGGATATTGCCGCCCTCGCCGCGGGCAGCTTGCTGATGCATCTGTATGTGATGGCGGACTTGAATGCCTGCGCGCGGGTCGCGGCACGGATTCGAGCATTGCACGAAGATTCGGGCCTTTCCCCGGTAACCCGGGCATTGGGATACCTGCAATTGGGTCACGCCGCCCTGCGCAGCGGAGACGCACCAGGTGCGGAGGAGCTGCTGAACCATGCGTTGGATACCGGCGCGGAGCATGCGATCGGACTGTCGACCGTGTACGTCTACAGTCATCTTGGTTTGGCGTTCTGCGCGCTCGCCCGAGGCGACGCCACCAAGGCCGACATGCACCGCAAGAAGCTCGAGCAATACTGGATGCCGAGCCGGAAGATCGACGGTGCCGCCAATCTGCGCTTGCAGTTCTGGATAGCCTGCCACCGGCGACAGTGGGACACGGCACTGGAGCTCGCGCGGCGGCACCAGGCGGCGGCCCACGACAGCGGCGTCTTCATGCTGTCATTCGAGTCAAACATTCTGCTCGCCATCGTTTGCGCGCAAACGCGTCGTGACGCTGAATGCGCGGCCGCATTACAACCCATCCGTGACAAGCTGGCCGGCACCGCCTACGCACACTTCGCCTACGAAGTCGACCTCGTGGAGGCTTATCGAGCCCTGTTGAGTGGCGACAGCGTGACCTGTCATACAAAGCTGCGTAGCGGACTCGATCAGAGCAAAGCCGATCAAGGCCTGTTCTTGCTGCGCATGCAGCCGCAGATCCTGTCGCGGCTCGCAGCCGAAGCCCTGGCAGCGGATATCGAAACGGGCTATGTGATCGAGACGGTGAGGAGACTGAGGCTTTTGCCGCCGCCGGTTGTTCCGGCACGTTGGCCCTGGCCATTGAAAATCCTCACGCTCGGGCAATTCGAGGTGCAGCGCGATGGGCAGCCGCTCGAGTTCTCCCGCAAAACGCCGAAGAAGACTCTCGCATTGCTCAAAGCCATTATTGCGTTCGGTGGCCGCAATGTGCGCGAGCAGTTGTTGCTGGACACGTTCTGGTCCGACGAGGAAGGAGACGTAGCCGTCAGGTCTCTCACCGCCGCCCTGCATCGTTTACGCAGCCTGCTGGGCGACAACGATGCCATCCAACAGCTCGGTGGCAAGCTGTCACTCGACATCACGCGGGTCTGGGTGGACGCATGGGCCTTCGAGAAACTGACATCCGACTCCAGCCCGTGTGATGCGGAGCAATTGTTGGGCTTGTATCGCGGTGGGTTTCTGGCCGAAGACGAGGGCGAGCCCTGGCCGGTGACCATGCGCGAACGGCTGCGCGGCAAGTTCATCCATGCTTTGGGGGAGGTCGCCAGACGCATCGAGCTCGAAGGCCGGTACGAACAGGCTGTGGAGTGCTATCTGCGTGGATTGGACGCCGATCCGGCGATCGAAGGGTTCTACCAGGGGCTGATGCGATGTTATGCCCGGCTCGACCGCAAGAGCGAGGCCATCGCCGCGTACCAGCGGCTCAAGAAGATGCTGTCCATACTGCTGGCCCTCAAGCCCTCCGCGAGCACGGAGAAGCTCTACGCGTCACTGCGCCAATAAGTCAGCCCAATAAGTAAGCAATAAATAGCGGGTCACCCTGCAAGCTCCCCTCCATGAAACGGAGGCCCTTGCAAATGAGAACGAAGACCCTGGCGTCCACCGCCTGCGCGTTACTCCTGGCGGGCTGCGCGGCACACCCCGCCACCCACAAGTCCCCTGAAATCAAGCCGTTGGCTCAGTACGACCGCACTCAGTCGTTCGCGGCACCGGAGCGCTCCTGGCCGGATGATGCCTGGTGGCGCGGCTATGGCGATCCGCAATTGGATCAGCTCATCCGTGCAGCGCTCGCCGATTCGCCGAGTATTGCCGCGGCGCGGGCGCGACTGCAGCGCGCGTCGGCGGCCATGGACGTGCAGCAGTCTGCCCTGTTGCCGCAGGTCAGTGCCAACTCTTCCATGACTGCGCAGAAGCAGAGCTACAACTACCTGACCCCTCCGGCGTTCACGCCGCAGGGCTGGAATGATTACGGCCGGGCGTCCCTCGATCTCTCGTGGGAACTCGATTTCTGGGGCAAGAACCGCGCTGCCCTCGCCGCCGCGACGTCGGAAGCGTACGCCGCGAAAGCCGATGCGGCGCAAGCAGCTCTCGTTCTCTCTACGGCCGTCGCCTCCGCGTATGCCGAGCTCGCACATCAGTACGCCCTGCTCGACACGGCCAAGTCAGCGCTCTCAGTTCGCACCAAAACCGCCGAGCTGTTCCGTAAACGCCAGGAGAACGGTCTCGAGACCTTGGGTAGCGTGCGTCAGGTCGACGCGCGCCGCGCGGCGGCACAGGCTGACGTGCTTTCCATCGAGGAGCAGCTCGGGCTGCAGCGCAACCGGATCGCGGCCCTGCTCGGCGCGGGTCCCGACAGGGGGCTTGCGATCGGACGGCCCGACATCGTCCTCGACAGGTCATTCGGCCTGCCTCGTGAGTTGTCACTGGACCTGCTCGGCCGCCGGCCTGACGTCGTCGCAGCCCGGCTGCGCGGAGAGGCCGCGGCAAAGCGCATCAAGGTTGCCAAAGCCGCCTTCTACCCGAATGTCAACCTGACAGCTTTCATCGGCATGCAGGCGTTGGGGCTGGGGATGCTGACCGATCATGGCTCCCTCACTGGCAGTGTGGGCCCCGCGATCTCGTTACCGATCTTCAACGGCGGCCGGCTACGCGGCCAATTGCACGGCGCCGAGGCCGATTACGCCGAAGCGGTGGCCAACTATGACCGCGCGGTCGTGCAAGCGCTTCAGGACGTCGCCGACGCAGCCGTCAGTCAGAAGGCGTTAGGGGCCCAGACCGCGAGAACCAGCGAGGCTGTCGACGCCGCGCGGGAAGCCTGGCAGATCCAGAGCAACCGCTATCAGGGAGGACTCGCGACCTATCTCGAGGTCTTGAACGCCGAGGATTACCTGCTTTCCAACTTGCGCGCCCAAGCAGACTTGCAGGCACGCGCTTTCACACTCGACGTAGCTCTCATCCGCGCTCTCGGCGGTGGCTACTCCACTTGATCCACATTGAGGAGTCTGTCATGACCAAGATGCAACCCGAAGTGTTTCGTGCCGCGGACGCCCAACTGGACGCGCGCAACAAAGTACGCCGCAAACGGCTCTTCACAGCCCTCGCCGGCACTGTCGCCGCGTGCGGGCTTGCGTACGGGACTTACGCGTATTTCCACGCATCGAGATTTATTTCGACGGACGACGCCTACACGTCCGTCGAGACTGCCCAGGTCACTCCCGCCATCGGTGGCATCGTTCGCGAAGTGTTTGTTTCCGACACTCAGGCGGTCAAGCGCGGCGACATCCTCGTCGCCCTCGATGACACGGACGCTCGGCTGGCATTGGCGCAAGCCGAAGCGGAGTTGGGCCGCGCGGAACGGCGGGTACGTGGTTTTGTGGCGAACGATGACAGCCTCGCCGCGCAGATCGCGGCCCGCGAATCGGAGAAAAAACGAGCCGCAGCGCAATTGGTGGCGGCGACCGCGGATCTGGAGCGGGCGAAAGTAGACCTGTCGCGACGTGAGGCTCTGGCCGACTCCGGGTCAGTATCCGGTGAGGAACTCACGAAGGCGCGTAATGCATTCGAGACCGCCCGGGCCAACCTCGACGCGGCACGAGCAGCGGAAGAACAGGCTCGCGCCAACCATTTTGTTGCAATCGGATCGCGCGAGGCCAACGCCGTGCTCATCGCCAATACAACCGAGGATTCGAACCCCGAAGTCGTACTGGCGCGCGCCCGCCGGGATCAGGCGCGGGTCAATCTCGAGCGCACCGTCATACGTGCTCCTCTCGATGGCGTGGTTGCACGGCGCTCGGTGCAGCTCGGTCAGCAGGTTCAGGCCGGCGCCTCCTTGCTATCCGTTGTGCCGGTCGCGCGGGTGCACGTGGATGCGAATTTCAAGGAAGTGCAGCTCGAGCGCGTCAGGATCGGGCAGCCCGTCCGGTTGGTTTCGGATGTCTACGGCCGCTCAACGCCTTATCACGGGAAAGTGACGGGGCTCTCCGGTGGCACGGGATCGGCCTTCGCAACCATCCCGGCTCAGAACGCGACGGGCAACTGGATCAAGGTCGTGCAGCGCGTGCCCGTCAGAATCGAGATCGAGGCCGCGGAGCTGGTCGCACGGCCGCTGCAGGTCGGGCTCTCGATGACCGCCACCATCGATACGCGGCAATACAACTGAGGAGCCGGCAATGCACGCCCAAGCAAGGTCCGCCGAGGCGATCGAGACGCCCCTGACGAATGGGCCACTGACGAATGGCAAGCTGTGGCTCGCGGCCGTGCTGCTGGCCACAGCCAACTTCATCGCGGTGCTCGACATGACGATCGCCAACGTGTCGGTGCCGAACATCGCCGGAAGTCTCGGCATCAGCAGCAGCCAGGGGACATGGGTCATCACGTCATACTCGGTCGCCGAAGCCATCATCGTGCCGCTCACCGGATGGCTCGCCGGACGCTTCGGGGCGGTACGTGTGTTCTCGGTCGCCATGAGTCTCTTCGGCGCCTTCTCGGCGCTGTGCGGCCTGAGCAACTCGCTCGGGATGCTGGTGTTCGGCCGCGTCATGCAGGGCTTGTCCGGCGGCTCGTTGATCCCGCTGTCGCAGACACTCCTGATGCGTATTTTTCCCAAGGAAAAAGCGCCCACGGCAATGGCTCTCTGGGCCATGACGACGCTGGTGGCGCCCGTTCTGGGACCCATCCTCGGCGGCTGGTTGTGCGATCAATACTCCTGGCCGGTCATCTTTTTCATCAACGTTCCCCTCGCCTTCCTGTGCAGCCCGATCGCCTGGCGCATGCTCAAACGATACGAGCAGGCTCTCGTGCGCGCTCCCATCGACACGGTGGGGTTGCTCCTGTTGATCCTGTTCGTAGGCTCGCTGCAGTTGATGTTGGACCTGGGGAAAGACCACGACTGGTTCGAGTCGACGGAGATCTGCGCGCTGGCGATCGTCGCGGCCATCGGCTTCGCGTGCTTCCTCATCTGGGAGTTCACGGAGCGGCATCCCATCGTCGATCTACGTGTTTTTAGGCATCGGGGCTTCACGACGGCCGTCGTGACGATCACCTTCGGTTTCGGGGCCATGTTCGCGACCAACGTGCTGACGCCCTTATGGTTGCAGAGTTACATGGGCTACACGGCCACGTGGGCGGGGCTGACGACTGCCTGGTGTGGCGTGCTGGCGGTCGCCGCCGCTCCCATCGCGGGACGGTCGATCGCGAAGATCGACCCGCGGCGGCTCGTGTTTGGCGGGCTCGCCTGGTTGGCAGTGGTCACGCTGATGCGAACGGTCGCGACGACTGACATGACGTACTGGCAGATCGCGCGTCCGCTCATCCTGATGGGGGTCGGGCTGCCGTTCTTCTTTGTGCCGCTCACGGCCCTCGCCTTGGGCAGCGTGGAGGCACATGAGACCGCCTCGGCATCGGGTCTGCAGAATTTTCTGCGCACCCTCGCGGGCGCCGTCGCGACATCCGTCGTGACTACGTCGTGGGAGGACAAAACCAGCGTGATTCACGCGGAGCTCGTGGGCACGCTCGACCGGTCAGGCGAGACCGCTCAGGCGCTGGGCGCCTCAGGCCTGACTCCCGACATGGTCAACAACATGCTGGACCGGCTGCTGCAAGGACAGAGTGTCATGTTGGCGACCAACGAGGTCATGTGGATGGCGGGCATCGTGTTCCTCGTATCGGCCTGCCTGGTCTGGCTGGCCCCCAGACCCGCACGGGTCGTCGACATGACCCAGGCGGGGCACTGATGAGCAGCAAGCCACAAACCTACATCGTGCGCCTCTATCGGCGCACCGCCGGCGGCGGGATCGGACACGTCGAGGAGGTGCGCACCGGCGCGGTCCGGCCGTTCAAATCGGCCACGACACTGTGGAAGGCTATTCTTCCCAGGATTCGGTCGGCTCGTTCGCGGGCGGAGTGAGCTTCTGCAGGTAGGTCACGATGCTCCAGATCGCCGTCGTCCCCAACGTACCACCGAAGGCCGGCATGCCCTTGGGGCGTCCGAAATAGATCGAGCTGAAGATCTCGGCATCCGCACCGCCATAGCGCCAGCGGCCATCCGCAAGACTGGGCCCTACCCAGCCGCTGCCATCGCCGCCGTGGCAGCCATCGCAGTTCATTGCGGCGAACAGCGCCGCGCCGTTGCCTGCCGCGGTCGGATCATTTCGGAGTGGATTGTTGAGGTCGCCGCCGGTTGGCTGGCGTCCTCCCGCAGGAATGTGCGCTTCATATTGTATAGCCGGTGGCGTCGCCGCAGCCGCTGTCGCCGACGGACCGGCCTCGTGGCGTGCGCAGGATGCGAGCAACACACAACACACGATGCCGGATGAGCGAGTGAGGCAGTTCGTGATCATGGTTACAGCCCGAACATCCACACCATGCCGCCCTGGCTGGTGTGCCGCGCTATCTGTTTCATCATGTCGAGTGGCACGCGCACGTCGGCCGGATCGTCGGAACGCGTGTCGCCAGCCAGCAGCTGCCAATCGCCGCCGAATCCGGCGTACACCGCGACGTACTGCTTCCCGTCCGGGCCGCGAAAGGTGATCGGGTTGCCCACGACGCCGGAGCCGACCTTGAACCGCGAGAGCACCTTGCCACTGGTCGCATCCACCGATTTGAACCAGCCGTCGAGAGTTCCATAAAACACGACGTCACCGGCGGTGGCCAGCACACCGCTCCAGCTCGGATACGGCTCGTTGATCTCCCAGACCTTCTTTCCCGCACCCGCATCCCAGGCCACGAGGGCGCCCAGGTGCCCTCCGGGACCGGCCGTGTACGGACTATTGACACTCATGTAGGGCGTACCCTTCATGTAGGTCGCACGGGTCGCCGCATAGTCCATGCAGAAATTGTTGGTCGAGGTGAAGAACAACCCGAGACGTGGTGAGTAGGCCGGCGGCGAGGCGGGGCTGACACCGCCCTCGAGGCTGGGGCAGACGTTGCGGACGTTGCCTTTGGAGGCTCCCGTCTGGCGCGACGGGTCGAGGCTCGGCCGGCCCGTGCCCAGGTCGATGGAAGTCGCCCAGTTCACCTGTACGAAAGGGGTCGCACCCAGGACCTTTCCGGTCGCGCGGTCGAGCACGTACTGAAAGCCGTTCTTGTCGAAATGCACCAGGGCCTTGACCGGAGTGCCATGGACCTTCACATCCGCCAGGATCATCGGGCCGGTCGAGTCGTAGTCCCAATTGTCGTGTGGCGTGAACTGGTATGCCCAGATCAGGGTGCCATCGGCCGGCCGCCGCGCCAGCACGCTGTTGCTCCACTTGTTATCCCCGACGCGCTGCTCCGAGTTGTAGGGGGACGGATTACCGGTGCCGTAGTAGACCAGGTCGAGATCCGGGTCGTATGAGAGCCATCCCCACACCGGTGCTCCACCGGTCTTCCACGAATCATTGGCCCAGCTGGCGGAGCCCTGGTCGGCGCCTTGCGCGTAAGGAGGCTTGAAGGTATCCGGATGCACGAGCATGCCGGCGTCGGGACCTATATTGCGCGCGGTCCAGACAACTTTCCCCGTGGAGGTATCCAAGGCCTTCAGCCAGCCGTAGATGCCGAACTCACCGCCCGAGGCACCCACGATCACCCGGTCCTTGACGACGAGCGGTGCCATCGTCACGGTCTCGCCGGCCGCCGGGTCGGCGATCGGAGTCTTCCACAGCTCACGGCCGTTCCTGGCGTCGATCGCCACCGTGTGTCCGTCGAGCAGGTTGTAGTAAATGCGGCCTTCGGAATAGAAGGCGCCGCGATTGATGCTGTCGCAGCAGGCGACGCCGAGCGCGTTCGGACTCACCACCGGCCGGTACTTCCAGCGCAAGGGGTAGCCTTCCTTCGTCAGATCGAAGGCATACAACACGTTGGGCCAGGGTGTCACGACGTACAGGGTGTTGTTGACCACCAGGGGCTGGCCTTCGTGTCCACCCAGTACGCCCGTCGAAAAGGTCCAGACAGGGTGCAAACCCCGTGCGTTCGAGCGGGTGATCTGCGTCAAGGCGCTATAGCGGGTGGCTGCATAGTCCTTCGACGGCATCGACCATTGTCCGTCGTCAGGGTCCGCCGGCTTGGTGCTCGCGGCTCGGCCGGGCACCGGGGCCGCGAGGACGGTGCCTCCAACAATCGCAACCCATGCGAAGGCCAGATTGGCCCGCTTCTGCGCCATTTGCTCTCCCCGGTGTGCCGCTTGCGGCGGCTTGGGTTCCATATAGACGAATTGGCGATGGGCTGTCCAGAGCTCTCGCCGGGCCCTGCTGCTTGACCGACGGCACCGCGGCGGAGCGGCACGCGAGACGGACGTATGCCGACGTCGCATGGTAGACGCCTTCAACACACGCGCTGGACGGTCGTCCGTCACGCACGCGATTTGGTACGTGAAAACCACTCTACAAGACATTGTTTCAATGGGGCGTTATCCTCAAAAAATGAGGCATTTTTTCAGACCGGGTGACTTCCATTCTTCGCTGGAATACCTACACTGCTTGCACTCTGCGGGGATCCCAACAATGGAGGTTGTGGACGTGTATGAACGCGGCAATGCTGAAGTGCGACACGGTCGAAGGTGTATCCATGGCGGAAAGCGAGAACGATAGACTGGGAATCCAGGTTGCGAAGCTGCGATCCGACGTCGAGCACATCCAGGCGGATGTGACGGATATCAAGGCGGATCTGCGCGCGACCCGTGTGAGGTTCGATAACCTCGATCAGAAGGTCGATTCGCTCAGGGCGAAGATGGAGCAGCGCTTCGAATCGACCAGAAAGGACATTGATGCGCGCTTTGAC
>DAITMW010000058.1:22709-28578 GCA_036834945.1 Steroidobacteraceae bacterium | reverse complement strand
ACTCCTCGCGCTCCTTGAACGCCAGGAGGAAGACCGTCATAGCGCCGATGTCGAGGCCGTGCGCGCCGAGCCACATCAGGTGGTTCAGAACGCGGGTGATCTCATCGAACATGACACGGATGTACTGCGCGCGCTCCGGCGGCTTGATGCCGAGGAGTTGCTCGATCGCGAGCACGTAAGCGTGCTCGTTGCACATCATGGAGACGTAGTCGAGACGGTCCATGTAGCCGATCGACTGGTTGAACGGCTTCGATTCGGCCAGCTTCTCGGTCGCGCGGTGGAGCAAGCCGATGTGCGGGTCGGCTTTTTGAATGACCTCGCCATCCATCTCCAACACGAGACGCAACACGCCGTGGGCCGCGGGATGCTGCGGACCGAAGTTCATCGTGTAGTTGCGGATCTCGGTCAGAGCCGTGCCGTCGTCGGCCGGGTTGGTGCCCCGGTTGTCGAAATTCGTAGCCATCAGCGTGGTAACTGCGCTTCGTGAAGGGCGGGATCGTAGCGATGATCCTGGCGGATCACCTTCGGTACGAGCACTCGCGGCACGATGCTGACCGGCTGATAGACCACGCGCTTCTTCTCGGTGTCGTATTTGACTTCCACATTGCCGCTGAGCGGGAAGTCCTTGCGGAACGGGTGCCCGATGAAACCGTAATCGGTGAGGATGCGGCGCAGGTCGGGATGACCGCGGAAGAGAATGCCGAACAGGTCGAAGGCCTCGCGCTCGAACCAATTCGCGCCCGCCCAGATCTCGACCACCGAATCCACCACCGGCTCCTGGGTGTCCGGGCACTTCACGCGCAACCGCAACCGCTGATTGTTGGTGATCGACAGGAGGTTGTAGGTGATGCCGAAGCGGCCCGCCATGTTGGGGTCCGGGCTCGTGGCGCGGGCCACGCGACCTCGGCTGAATCCCGAGCGGGTCGCGCTCTGGGTCTGCCACTCGTCGCGGCCGTAGTGAAGATAATCGACGCCGGCGAGATCCATGAGCATCTCGAACTTCAGGTCCGGCGCGTCCCGCAGAGTCCGGCACACGGTCAGCAGATTCGCGGCGTCAACTTCGTACGCCACCTCTTCCGCAGGCGCCGCAACGCGACGCACCGAGTCTTTCAGCTGCGCGTCAACTTTGAGCGCCAGGGCCTCAACCCGCTCTTTCAAGGTCACTGGTCCTTTACCTCGCAATCGTGCTGGTGCGCTCGATCTTCTTCTGCAGCTGGATGATGCCGTAGACGAGCGCTTCGGCCGTGGGCGGACAGCCGGGGACATATACGTCGACGGGCACGACGCGATCGCATCCGCGCACCACAGCGTATGAGTAATGATAGTAGCCGCCACCATTCGCACAGGAGCCCATCGAGATCACCCAACGGGGCTCGGGCATCTGGTCATAAACCTTACGCAGCGCGGGCGCCATTTTGTTCACGAGAGTGCCGGCGACGATCATGACATCCGACTGCCGCGGGCTCGGACGGAACACCACGCCGAACCGGTCGAGGTCATAGCGCGAGGCACCCGCATGCATCATCTCGACAGCGCAACAGGCGAGTCCAAAGGTCATCGGCCAGAGCGATCCGGTACGCGCCCAGTTCATGAGCCCGTCGATCTGCGTCGTGATGAAACCACGCTGCGCGAAGCTCTCAGCAGCCGCGGCGGACGACTCCGTCGTTTTGGTGGGGGCGACTCCGCGCTCTTGTAAATCTAATCCCACTCGAGAGCTCCTTTCTTCCACTCGTAGATAAAGCCCACGACGAGCACGCCGAGGAAAATGGCCATGGCCCAGAGACCGAACACTCCGAGCTTGCCGAGCGCCACCGCCCAGGGAAACAGGAAAGCGATCTCGAGATCGAACACGATGAACAGGATCGCCACGAGGTAATACCGCACGTCAAACTTCATACGGCTGTCCTCGAAGGCTTCGAAGCCGCATTCGTACGGTGAGAGTTTCGCGGGATCATTTCGGTCGCGGGCGGAGAGTCGGCCCAGACCGCTACCTAACACCAGCAGTAGCGTCGCCAGGCCGGTGGCGACCACGAGAAAGATCAGAATCGGCAGGTAATTCGACAACATCAGTCAGTCGCCCATGGTGAGCACGCAAGCAAAGGGGACAGATCACACGATGACCTGCCCCCTTCATTTTTCAGCCACTTATTGTAGCAGCGTACGAACCCAATTGGTGCGGACGGCGAGACTCGAACTCGCACACCTCACGGCGCCAGCCCCTCAAGCTGGTGTGTCTACCAATTCCACCACGTCCGCGACAGTCAAAAAAACTTTAATCTTTGTACTCAGCACGCCTATTTCGGCGCAGCGCCGTTTGGCGTGGCGCCATTTGGCGGCGGCGTTGCAGGCGCCGGCTGCGCGGGAGCCGGAGCCGTTTCGGGAGCAGGCGCTGCCGGTGCAGGCGCGCTCGGCGCCGGAGCAGTCGTCGCACCCGAGCCCGTGCTCGCGGGCGCGGCAGGCGTCAGCCCGGGCTTGTTGGCTCCCGGAACCGCACCTGACTTGTCACTGGCTTTCTCACCAGCCACATCCAGAATCGTCTTCGTCTGCGACGGCCCGGCGGAATGCGTGCCCATGTAGGTGAGCAGCAGACTGTTGATCATGAAGACCGCCGCGAAGATCGCGGTCGCGCGCGACAGCGCAGTGCTCGCACCGCGCGCACCGAACACGGTCCCGGATGCGCCCGCGCCAAAGCCCGCCCCAGCCTCGGCGCCCTTGCCGCGCTGAAGCAGCACGAGGCCGATGATGGCCAGCGAAGAGAAGACCTGCACTATTGTCAGAATTACGCGCAACATAGCTTCTTAAACGAAAAGGCTCATCCCCGCCCGGCCGCGGACAGGATGGCCAAAAATTCATCCGCCTTGAGTGAGGCGCCACCGATCAGGCCGCCATCGACATCGGGCATCGCAAACAGCTCGGCCGCATTGCCGGCCTTCACGCTGCCGCCATACAGGATCCGGGTGTCGACCGCGATTCTAGCATCCCGGGCCGCAATCCGGGCACGGATGAACGCGTGAACCTCCTGAGCCTGCTGGGGAGTCGCATTGCGACCAGTCCCGATGGCCCATACGGGCTCATATGCCACCACGCCGTGACCGAGGATCTCCGGGCCGCAAAGCTCCAGCACCACGTCCAGCTGCCGCCCGATCACCTCTTCCGTGCGGCTCGCCTCGCGATCGGCCAACTGCTCCCCCACACACAGGATGGGGATCAGCCCTTTCGAATGGGCCGCCGCGAACTTCCGGGCTACCAGCTGATCGCTTTCGCGATAAATCAGCCGCCGCTCCGAATGTCCGACGATCACATATTTGCAACCGACATCCTTCAGCATTCCCGCCGAGACTTCGCCCGTGAAGGCGCCGTGGGCGTCAGCGCAGGTATCCTGCGCGCCAAGGGAAATCGGCGTATCGCGCAACAACCGCCCGACTTCCTGCAGGTACACGAAGGGCGGGCAGACGATGCAATCGCCTACCGCGTTGGCGGGGTATCCACCAACGATCTCTTCGATGAGCCGCGCGTTCTCGCCGCGCGACCCGTGCATTTTCCAGTTTCCCGCGACTATCGGACGACGCATGGGTAGGGTCCGGGCTTCAAGGGCGCGGGATGATAGCGACGTGCCCCCTTTGGCGCAATGAGCTGATTGCCCGACAGGTCAGGCGTTGGCGGCCGCCTTCACAACTTCCGCCAATTCCGTCGCGGCGGACCGGGTCGCCTCCTCGTTCCTGCCTTCCACCATGACCCGGATCACGGGCTCGGTGCCGGAGGCCCGCAATACGACCCTGCCGTCACCGGCCATGCGTTTTTCGATGCCGCGCACCGCGTCCTGAACAGCGGGAACCGATGAGGGGTCGAAGCGCTTGGCCACCTTCACGTTAAGAAGCACTTGGGGGAACTTCAACATTCCCGAGGCGAGCTCGGCGAGCGACAGGCCTGTCTTCTTCATGACCGACAGCACCTGCAGAGCGCTGACGAGCCCATCACCGGTCGTCGTTTTGTCCAGACACAGGATGTGTCCCGAAGTCTCGCCACCGAGGATGCCGCCGGTGTCGCGCAACATCCCCAGAACATAGCGATCGCCGACCGCGGCCCGCTGAAAGTCGATGCGGTTTTCGCGCAACGCCACCTCGAGCCCGAGGTTGCTCATGACAGTACCCACCACCGGTCCGCGCAACGTGCCGGCCTGCTGGTGAGCGCGCGCGATGATGTACAACAGCTGGTCGCCGTCGACGAGACGTCCGAGGTGATCGACCATCACCAGGCGATCGCCATCACCATCGAGAGCCAGACCAACGTTCGCACGGACGCCCGGAACCGTCAGCTGCAGAAGATCCGGTGCCATGGACCCGCAACCGTCGTTGATGTTGCGGCCGTTGGGCGAGCAGCCGATCGGGACAATCTCCGCGCCGAGATCGGCCAGCACCCGCGGCGCGACCTTGTAGGCGGCACCGTTGGCGCAGTCCACCACGATCTTCAGGCCGCTGAGGTCGATGCCGGGCGGAAGCGTCGAAGCGCAGAAATCCTGGTAATGCGTGCGCGACTTGTCGACACGCATGGCACGGCCGAGGCTGCGCGAAGTGCGCGTCACCGGAGGTTGCGACAACTCCTGCTCGATCCGATCCTCGATCTCGTCGGAGAGCTTCGCGCCGGTGGCGTCGAAGAATTTGATGCCGTTGTCGTCGTAGGGGTTGTGGGAGGCGCTGATGACGACGCCGAAATCACACTCGAAGCGACGGGTCATGTAGGCGATGCCGGGGGTCGGTAGCGGTCCGATGAGCATGACGTTCACGCCGGCGGCGACGAAACCGGCCTCGAGGGCGGATTCGAACATATAACCCGACACGCGGGTGTCCTTTCCGATGAGCACAGTGCCGCCATCGGGAGTCAGTACGCGGGCGACGGCACTCGCGAGGTTCAGCGCGAAATCGACCGTCATCGGAAGCTCGCCTACGCGACCTCGAACGCCATCGGTACCGAAGAACTTGCGACCCATTCAACTCCCCTCGAAGCGAGAAACAATTCGTAAAGCGTCAACAGTGGCACCAACATCGTGCGCCCGGATGATCCGGGCGCCGTTCAGGGCGGCTATGACCGCCAGGGCGACACTCCCGTAGACCCGCTCTCCGGCGGCCCGGCCGGTCAGTGTGCCTACAATCGACTTGCGTGACAAACCGACCAACAGCGGCGACTCCCCGGCCGCCAGCTCCCGCAGGTGTCGCAGCAGCTCCAGGTTGTGCTCCAGCGTCTTGCCGAAGCCGAAGCCCGGGTCGATGAGAATGCGCTCGGGCGACACCCCGGCCCTACGGCAAGTCTGCGTCCGCTCATCCAGGAACGCCTTGACCTCCTTCACGACATCAACATAACTGGGCGCCAGCTGCATGGTGCGGGGATCGCCCTGCATATGCATCAGACACAGGGCGCAACCGCTGGCCGCCGCGGCGTCCAGCGCACCGGGTTCCTGGAATGCCCGGACGTCGTTGAGGAGGCCCACGCCGGCGGCGACCGCCTCGCGAATGACCTCGGGCTTGCTGGTGTCGACCGAAAGGATGACCTGGGGCGCCGCCTGGCGGAGGCGCTCCACGACCGGCAAAACGCGGCGGATTTCCTCCTCCGGGGGGACAGGAGCCGCTCCAGGGCGGGTGGACTCGCCGCCGATGTCGATGATGGCGGCGCCCTCCTCGACCAGTTTCAGGCCATGCGCGACCGCGGACTCGGCGGCCAGGAAACGGCCCCCATCGGAAAAGGAGTCGGGGGTGACGTTCAGGACGCCCATGACCACCGGCCGGGTGAGGTCGAGGGTCTGGTCGGCGCAGCGGAGGGTTGTGAGCATTGGGCGCGGATGCTGCCGGGGCCGGGCGCTGGGTGCAAGGCGTCG
>DAITMW010000058.1:0-22609 GCA_036834945.1 Steroidobacteraceae bacterium | reverse complement strand
CGCTGGGTGCAAGGCGTCGGGCGCCAGGCAGCTCGCGCCCCCACCCCAAACAAAAAGGCGCGGACAGGTTACCGTCCGCGCCTCATCGATTGCCTTGCCAGGCCGGGCTTAGGCTTAGTGCTGCCCGGCGGGCGAGCCGATCGGCCCACCGGCCGTCGGGCCTTCCGCGGGCGCCTTGGGCGGTTTGTTCGACAGGGTGTCATCCCAACCCGTCGGCGGCCTCGGAGTTTTGCCGGCCATGATGTCCTTCAGCTGCTCCTCGTCGATGGTCTCGTACTTCATGAGCGCTTCGGACATCAGGTGCAGCTTATCGAGCGAGCTCGTCAGGATCTGGCGCGCACGCTGATAGTTGCTCTCGATCACCCGGCGTACTTCCTCGTCGATGGCATGCGCCGTGACGTCCGACACCTGTTTGTGTTGGGTCACGCTGCGGCCCAGGAACACTTCGCCGGAGTCCTCCGAGTAGGTGAGCGGTCCGAGCTTGTCGGACAGGCCCCACTTCGTGACCATGTTACGGGCGAGATCGGTCGCACGCTCGATGTCGTTCGAAGCACCGGTCGTCACCGACTCGGGCCCGAAAATCAGCTCTTCCGCGATACGGCCGCCGAACAGCGTGGCGATGGCGCTTTCGAGACGGCGCTTCGAGTAGCTGTAGCGATCCTGTTCGGGCAGGAACTGCGTGACACCCAACGCGCGGCCGCGCGGGATGATCGTCACCTTGTACACGGGGTCGTGCTCGGGAACTGTCATACCGACGATCGCATGACCCGCCTCGTGATAGGCGGTCATCTTCTTCTCGGACTCGCTCATCACCATGGAGCGCCGCTCGGCGCCCATCATGATCTTGTCCTTCGCGCGCTCGAACTCGTCCATGCCCACCATGCGCTTGTTGGCGCGTGCGGCGAACAGGGCGGCCTCGTTCACCAGGTTGGCAAGGTCAGCACCCGAGAAGCCAGGCGTACCACGAGCGATATAACCGGGCTTCACGTCGTCGTTCAGAGGAACACGACGCATGTGGACGCGCAGAATCTGCTCACGACCCCGCACGTCGGGCAGCGGCACCACGACCTGGCGATCGAAGCGGCCCGGACGCAATAGAGCGGGATCGAGCACATCCGGCCGGTTCGTGGCGGCGATGACAATGATGCCCTCATTGCCCTCGAAGCCATCCATCTCGACCAGCAACTGGTTCAGAGTCTGCTCGCGCTCATCGTGACCGCCACCCAGCCCCGCCCCGCGGTGCCGGCCGACGGCGTCGATCTCATCGATGAAGATGATGCAGGGCGCGTGCTTCTTCGCCTGCTCGAACATATCGCGCACGCGGGAGGCACCCACACCGACGAACATCTCGACGAAGTCGGAGCCGGAGATCGTAAAGAACGGGACCTTGGCCTCGCCCGCGATGGCGCGCGCGAGCAGCGTCTTACCCGTTCCCGGGGAGCCCACCATCAAGACGCCCTTCGGGATCTTGCCGCCGAGCTTCTGGAACTTACCCGGGTCCTTGAGGAAGTCGACGATCTCGGAGACCTCCTGCTTGGCCTCGTCGACACCGGCGACATCGGCGAACGTGACGTTCACCTGGTCCTCACCCAGGAGCCTGGCCCTGCTCTTGCCGAAGGACATGGCCCCCCGGCCCCCGGAGGCGCCTTGCATCTGGCGCAGCATGTAGACGAAGACCAGGATCAACAGAAGCGCGGGCGCCAGCTGCAGGAGGAGCTGTGCCAGGAAATTCGGCTGTTTCGGCGGACGGCCCTCGATGGCCACATTGGACTTTTCCAGGGTCCCGATGAGCGCCGTGTAGTCCGTCTCCGGATTGAAGGTCTTGAACTGGGTCTTGTCCTTGCGGGAACCGTAGATCATCTCCCCCTGGAGCACCACGGAATCCACCCGGTTGGCCTTCACGTCATCGAGGAAGGTCGAATAGCGAACCTCTTCCGGCTGACCTACGGTCGGCATGTAGCGGCTGAAAACCGCCAATAGCACGAGGACAATGACCACCCATAGCAGGATGTTTTTAGTCAAATCGTTCACGCTTCGATAAGGCCTCGTATGTCGCGGCGGCTGGGAGCCGTTTCCCGCCCGTTACCATGAGCCACACCTTTCAGCAAGCTACACCAAGCGAAAGTCCATGGCCAGCAAATACATCGCGGCACTCCGGGCTTACGAAAGCGAGCCGCTTCGGCAGCTTACCCGGGGCAAATGCGCCCCGGACCGCCGTCGCCAGCCCCTGAAACCCGGTGCCTTGGAACACTTTGATCAGGGCGTGGCCGGGGGCTTCAAGACCGCTCCGCCATAATCCAGGCTGCTTTTCGAACGCCCGGGTCATCCCGTTGGTTCCCGTTCAGTACAATCGCGAAATGGACAAGAAACCTGCTCAAACGAACCCCGCCGGCAACACGCCGGCGCCAGCCCCAGACCTTTCTGAGAAACAACGTCGCTACCTGCGGGGGCTCGCACACCCGCTCAGTCCAGTGATCCGTCTCGGTAAGGAGGGTCTCACGGAAGCGGTCGCAAAAGAGACGACGCGTGCCTTATTTGACCACGAGCTGATTAAGGTAAAAGGCCCCGGCGGCGATCGCGACGCCCGGGACGCCCTCTTCGCCACTCTCGCCGAACGCACCGGCAGCGCCCTGGTGCATCGCATCGGCAATGTGGCGGTGCTTTATCGCCCGCGACCGGATCTGAAGCGGATTCTGATTCCTGACTAGACTAGGGCCCCGTCATTCGAATTTGACGGCGACGATCTCGTAGGAGCGGATGCCGCCCGGCGCCGAGACGTCCACCACGTCACCTTCCGACTTTCCGACCACCGCACGTGCGATCGGCGATGTAATCGAGATCCGTCCCGCCCGGATGTCCGCCTCATCCTCGCCTACCACCTGGTAGGTGACGCGGTGGGCGTCATCCTGGTCCTCGAGCTCCACCAACGCTCCGAACACGACCTTGCCCGTGTTCGTGAGCTTGGAGGTGTCGATGACATCGGCGGTCGAGAGCTTTGTCTCGATTTCCTTGATGCGGCCCTCGATGAAACCCTGCTGCTCGCGCGCGGCGTGATACTCCGCGTTCTCCGACAGGTCCCCGTGGCCACGCGCTTCCGCGATCGCCTTGATCACGTTCGGCCGCGATTCCGTCTTGAGCTTCTTCAGCTCAGCACGCAGCGCTTCAGCGCCACGCATGGTCATTGGAGTGCGTTTCATGCCCGTATCTCTTTATGCAAATCCTGCAGGCGATTCACTTCGACCTCATCGAGATGATCCATCGCCTCACAGGTGGCAAGTCCGGCCGCGAGAGTGGTGTAGTAAGTCACCCGGCGATACACGGCCTCCCGGCGGATCGAGTTCGACTCCCGGATGGCCTGTTTGCCTTCTGTCGTATTGACGATCAGATCGATCTCGTCGTTCTTGATCATATCCACAATATGTGGACGCCCCTCCCGAACCTTGTTCACCCGGCGGCAAGCGACACCAGCCTCGGTCAACGCCTGCGCCGTCCCTTCGGTCGCGAGCACCTCGAAGCCGCGCTCGATCAGCTTGCGGGCCAGGCCCACCGCTCCCGGCTTGTCCCGGTCGCGCACACTGATGAAGCATACCCCGTTGCGCGGCAGGATCACTCCCGATGCGGTCTGCGCCTTGGCATATGCCTCGCCAAACGTCCGCCCAGTGCCCATGACCTCGCCGGTCGACTTCATCTCCGGGCCCAGGATTGGATCGGCCTCGGGGAATTTATTGAACGGGAAGACCGCCTCCTTCACGGAGAAGAAATGCGGCGCACGCTCCACGGTCGCGTTCAGATCCTTGAGCTTACGTCCGGTCATGACACGCGCGGCAATCTTCGCGAGTGGCGCGCCCGTCGCCTTGGAGACGAACGGGACGGTACGCGAGGCGCGTGGATTGACCTCCAGGACGTAGATCACGCCGTTCTGGATGGCGAACTGAATATTCATCAGGCCAACGACATGCAAGGCCTTGGCCAGCTTGCGCGTCTGCTCGCGCAACTCGTCCTGCACCTGCGCATTGAGGCTGTTGGGCGGCAGTGAGCACCCCGAATCACCCGAGTGCACGCCCGCCTGCTCGACGTGCTCCATGATTCCACCGATCAGCACGTCATCGCCGTCACAGACGGCGTCGACATCAACTTCGATCGCCACGTCGAGGAAGCGATCGAGCAACACCGGGCTGTCGTTCGAGACCTGCACGGCATGAGTCATGTAGGCTCGCAGGTCGTCCTCGTTGAAAACGATCTCCATCGCACGTCCGCCGAGAACATACGAAGGACGGACGACCAGCGGGAACCCGACTTCGCGCGCCAGGCTCACCGCCTGGTCCTCGGTACGCGCCGTCGCGTTCGCCGGTTGCTTCAGATTCAGGTTCTTCACCAGCGACTGGAAGCGCTCGCGGTCCTCGGCGACGTCGATGGAATCGGGCGTCGTGCCGATGATCGGCGCACCGGCCTCTTCCAGGGCGCGCGAGAGTTTCAGCGGCGTCTGGCCACCGAACTGCACGATCACGCCTTCGGGCTTCTCCTTCGCGAGGATTTCCAACACGTCCTCGAGCGTGAGCGGCTCGAAGTACAGGCGGTCCGACGTGTCGTAGTCGGTCGAGACCGTCTCCGGGTTGCAATTGACCATGATGGTTTCGAAACCATCCTCGCGCAGTTGCAACGCGGCGTGCACGCAACAGTAATCGAACTCGATGCCCTGCCCGATCCGGTTCGGTCCACCGCCGAGGATCATGATCTTGCGGCGGTCGGTGGGATTGGCCTCGCATTCCTCCTCGTAGGTGGAATACAGGTAGGCGGTCGAGGTCGCGAATTCCGCCGCGCAGGTGTCGACTCGCTTGTAGACGGGCACGACGCCGAGCTCGTGCCGCTTCGAGCGGATCGCACGCTCCGGCATGTCGACCAGCTTTCCGAGCCGGCTGTCGGAGAAGCCCTTGCGCTTGAGCCAGCGCAGGCGCTCGGCGTTGAGCGCCGCGAACCCTTCCTTCTGGATGCGTGCCTCTTCCTTGATGAGGTCCTCCACCTGCGCCAGGAACCAGGGGTCGATGTTGGTGAGCTCATGGATGCGATCGTGCGTCCAGCCCGCGCGGAAGGCATCCGCTACGTACAAGAGGCGATCAGCGCCGGGAGCCTGCAACTCGTTCGTCAACTTGTCGCGCGCCTCATCCGACAGAGGCAGCGTCAGGCGCGGCGACAAGCCATCCAACCCGGTTTCCAACCCACGCAACGCCTTCTGCAGAGACTCCTGGAACGTGCGGCCTATGGCCATCACCTCGCCCACCGACTTCATCTGCGTGGTGAGGCGATCGTTCGCCGCGGGGAACTTCTCGAAGGTAAATCGCGGGATCTTCGTGACGACGTAGTCGATCGACGGCTCGAACGAGGCCGGGGTGGCGCCCCCGGTGATGTCATTCTTCAACTCATCGAGCGTGTAGCCGACGGCGAGCTTCGCGGCGATCTTCGCGATCGGGAAGCCGGTCGCCTTCGACGCCAGCGCCGAAGAGCGCGACACGCGGGGATTCATTTCGATCACGAGCAAGCGGCCGTCGCGCGGATTCACCGCGAACTGCACGTTGGAACCGCCCGTGTCGACACCGATCTTACGCAACACCGCGATGGAGGCGTTGCGCATGCGTTGGTATTCCTTGTCCGTGAGCGTCAAGGCCGGAGCCACGGTGATGGAGTCGCCCGTGTGCACGCCCATCGGATCGAAGTTCTCGATCGAGCAGACGATGATGCAGTTGTCCTTGTGATCGCGGACCACCTCCATCTCGTACTCTTTCCAACCGATGACCGACTCCTCGATCAACACCTCACTGGTCGGCGAGGCTTCGAGGCCCCGGGCGACGATCGCTTCGAGCTCTTCGCGGTTGTAGGCGATGCCACCGCCGGTTCCGCCCATCGTGAACGAGGGCCGGATGACGACCGGATAACCGTTCTCCGCGGCAATCGCGTGCGCTTCCTCGAGGCTGCGCGCGATCTGCGATTTCGGGCACTCGAGCCCGATCTCACGCATCGCGTTACGGAACAGCTCGCGGTCCTCGGCCATGTCGATCGCGGCGCGCGAGGCGGCGATGAGTTGCACTCCGTGCTTCTCGAGCACTCCTTCGCGGACGAGGTCGAGAGCGGTATTCAACGCCGTCTGGCCGCCCATGGTGGGCAACAGCGCGTCCGGCTTCTCCTTCTCGATGATGCTCGCCACGGTCTTCCAGTTGATCGGCTCGATGTAGATGGCGTCGGCCATCTCCGGGTCCGTCATGATCGTGGCGGGATTCGAGTTCACCAGGATGACGCGGTAACCCTCTTCCTTGAGGGCCTTGCAGGCCTGGGCGCCGGAGTAATCGAACTCGCACGCCTGCCCGATGATGATGGGGCCGGCGCCGATGATCAGGATGCTCTGGATGTCAGTTCGTTTGGGCATGTTCTATCGATTCGTGGCGACGCGCGCGCCGCATCTCAAGCGCCGACGCATGGCCGGCGCTAGCCTCCCGCAGGGTCCGGCCAAAGTGGCGGACCTATTTCCGGGCGTTTTCCTCGGCCATCTTCAGCTGCATCTGCAGACGACGCAGCATCAGGTGGTTGAAGCGTTCGAACAAGGGCTTCAGATCGTGCGGTCCGGGGCTCGCTTCCGGGTGCCCCTGGAATCCGAAGGCCGGCCTGTCCTTGAAAGCCAGGCCCTGCAACGTGCCGTCGAACAGCGAGCGATGTGTCGCCTTCACGTTCGCGGGCAACGTCGCCTCATCGACGGCGAATCCGTGGTTCTGACTCGTGATGAAGACTCGTCCCGAGTCGAGATCCTGCACAGGGTGATTCGCACCGTGGTGGCCGGCTTTCATCTTCACGGTCTGCGCACCGCTGGCGAGGCCGAGTATCTGGTGACCGAGACAAATGCCGAACACGGGCATGTCGGTCTCGAGAAATTTACGTGTCGCGTTGATGGCGTAGTCGCACGGCTCGGGGTCGCCAGGGCCGTTCGACAGGAATACGCCATCAGGCAGCAGCGCCTGCGCTTCCTCGGCGCTCGTCTGCGCCGGTACGACCGTCACACGGCAACCGAAGTCGGCCAACAATCTCAGGATATTGCGCTTGATTCCGAAGTCGTAGGCAACCACGTGCAGGCGCTGGTGCGAGCGGATCGGGATGCGGTTGGAATCGGGCCAGACCGTCCCTTCGTTCCACTGGTAATTGCGCTTGGTGGTGACGACCTTCGCCAGGTCCATGCCTTTCAGGCCAGGGAACTTGCGAGCGAGCTTGACGGCAGCAGAGGGGTCGACGGTCTTGTCCCCCGTCATGATGCAGCCGGCCTGCGCACCTTTTTCGCGCAGGATGCGCGTGAGCTTGCGCGTGTCGATGTTGGCTATGGCCACGACCTTGCCGCGCTCGAGGAAGTCGGTGAGCGACTCGTTCATGCGCCAGTTGCTCGGCACGATGGGCAGATCACGGATGATCAGGCCCGCGGGATAGATTTGCGCGGCTTCGAGGTCTTCGGGCGTCGCGCCCGTATTCCCGATGTGCGGGGTCGTCAGTGTCACGATCTGCCGGGCGTAGGAGGGATCGGTGAGGATCTCCTGATAGCCCGTAATGGCAGTATTGAAAACGACTTCGCCTGTGGTGTTGCCTTTCGCTCCAATTGACTGGCCGCGGAAGATCGTGCCATCCGCAAGAGCCAGTACCGCAGGTACGCCGCTCACTTAACTCATATCCCCTTTTACAATCGGGCGCCGGCTTATATGTGGGGTTGGAATGGGACTTCCCCCCCTTTGCCAGGCGCGCATATACAAAGCGGGAGGAGTTCTCTCGAACATCCTCCCGCCTTGCATGGACTAACCCGTACTCGGATTACGGCGAAATTCTAAGGGCCGGCGGCCGGGGTGTCCATGGAAAAATCCCTTGCCTGACACCGCCAATCTCCGCAGAGTCCTTTCTAAGCCCCTGTTTTTAAACCGATAAAATCGCGCATAAAGTAGCGTCCAGCGGGCCGGGCCGCGAGCCAGAGCGCGGCCCTGAGAGCGCCTCGGGCGAAGACGGCGCGGTCAGTGGCCCGGTGTCCGAGGGTGATTTGCTCGCCGGTGCCGGCGAACAGGACGGTGTGGTCGCCGACGATGTCGCCTCCGCGGATGACCGCGAAGCCCAGGTCGCCTGTGCGGCGCTCGCCCGAGCGGCTGCGCAGCCCATCGCGGCCGGCCCCGGTTGCGCCGCCTGCCGGAGCGCTGCCAGCGGATACGCCACCGGCAAGTTGCGCGTTGCCCGCCCCTGCCAGCCCTGCCGCCTCCGCAACCGCCGATTCCGGCAGTCCCCGCCCCTGAGCGGCAGCCCTGCCCAAGGCGAGCGCCGTTCCGGAGGGCGCGTCTTTCTTCATCCGGTGATGCGCTTCGATGATCTCGATATCGAAGTCGGGCGGCAACGACCGCGCCGCGATCCGTGTCAGCTCGGTCAACAGCGTCACGCCAATGCTGGTGTTAGGTGCGATGAGCAGCGGAATCTCCGCGGCCGCCGCGTCAAACAGCGGAGTCAGGTCGGCTCCGAACCCGGTCGTCCCGATCAACAGCGGCTTGCGCGCCGCACGACACACCGTGACGTTGGCGCGTGTCGCATGTGGCTGAGAGAAATCGACAACGACGTCGGCGCGGGCCAGGGCGGCGGCAAGATCGTCAGTCACACGCGCATCGACTGGGCCGACTCCCGCCAGTTCGCCGGCGTCACGACCTAGCGATTTACTGGTGGTCGAGGCAACGGCACCTGTGATGGCCAGCTTGTCCGAAATCTCCGATGCCGCGCGCACGAGCGCCAGGCCCATGCGGCCCGTGACACCGATGATGACGAGGTTCAGCGGGCGTTGGCTCACGCTCACGCGGATCCGCCCGAGAAGAATCGCTTCACGCCTTCAAAGAAGCCTTTCTCGCGCGGCGCGTGTTTGTTCCTGTCGCCTTTGAGCGTCTCCTCGAGTTTGCGGATGAGCTCGCGTTGCTCGGAAGACAGGTTGACCGGCGTTTCAATGACCACCCGGCAGAACAGGTCGCCACGTGAGCCGCCACGAACGGGCTTCACGCCCTTATCACGTAAGCGGAACACGCGGCCTGACTGCGTTTCCGCGGGAATCTTCAACGTGACTTCGCCGTCCAGCGTCGGTACTTCGACCGTGCCGCCCAACGCGGCCGTCGCAAAGCTCACCGGCACCTCGCAACTCAGATGCTCGCCGTCACGCTCGAAGATCGCGTGCTCTTTGACGTTGATCTCGACATAGAGATCACCTGCAGGTCCGCCATTGCGACCAGCTTCGCCCTCGCCGCCGAGGCGTATGCGGTCGCCAGTGTCGACACCCGCGGGCACCTTCACCGAGAGTTTCTTACTCCTGCGCACGCGCCCCTGGCCGAGGCAGGTGTCACAGGGATTTTTGATGACCGTTCCGTTCCCACGGCAGCGCGGACAGGTCTGCTGCAGTTGGAAGAAGCCTTGGGAGATCCGCACCTGACCGGAGCCGCCGCAGGTATCGCAGGCCGAGGCTGTGCTGCCCTTCGCGGCACCGCTGCCATTGCAGGTCTCGCACTCGGAGAGTTTCGGCACGTCGATCTCGACCGAGTAGCCGAAGACCGCCTGATCGAGTTCGAGCTCCAGCTCGTAGCGCAGATCGGCGCCACGGAACATCTGTGAGCGACCGCCGGCACCCCGGCGCGCCGTCCCGAAAATATCGCCGAAGACATCGCCGAAAATATCGCTGAACGCGTCACCTGGCCCGAATCCGCCGCGGCCGCCGCCGCCACGCGATGCGGCATCGAGGCCCGCGTGACCGTGTTGATCGTAAATGGCGCGCTTTTGCGGGTCGGTCAGGACCTCGCAGGCCTCCTTGGCCTCCTTGAACAGCTCCTCCGCCTCCTTGTCGTTCGGATTGCGGTCGGGATGGTGCTTCATGGCGAGGCGGCGGTAAGCCTTTTTGATCTCCGCCTCGGTGGCCGTCTTCGGTACGTCGAGTACCTTGTAGTAGTCGCGCTTGGACATGCGTTATTTCATTAACCCAGAAACAACCGGACCGGCAATGACGCCGGTCCAGTTTCCTTTTTCAGCTCAGGTAGACCCTGGCGTGGTCCGCTCAGCTTACGAAGCTTTGCGGTCCTTGTCTTTGACTTCTTCGAACTCGGCGTCGACCACGTCGTCCCGGCCAGCAGCGGAGCCGCTCGCCGAGCCACCCGCGGCATCGCCGGTCGGACCAGAAGCCCCTTCGGGGCCACCCTGGTTCGCAGCGTACGCCTTCTGCGCAACGCCGGCCGAAGCCTGGGCAAGCGCCTCGGTCTTCTTCTCGATGACGTTCTTGTCGTCACCCTTGAGCGCGGTGCGCAGATCGGAGATCGCCGACTCCACTTTCGCCCGCTCGCCGGCGTCGACCTTGTCGCCGAGATCCTTGACGGTCTTTTCCACGGAGTGGATCAGCCCGTCCGCCTTGTTCCGCGTCTCGACCAGCTCGCGGAATTTCTTGTCTTCCGCGGCGTGTGCCTCGGCATCGCGGACCATCCGCTTGATCTCGTCCTCGTTCAGGCCGCTCGAGGCCTTGATGACAATCTTCTGTTCCTTGCCGGTCGCCTTGTCCTTCGCCGACACGTTCAGAATGCCGTTCGCGTCGATGTCGAAAGACACCTCGACCTGCGGCATGCCACGCGGCGCGGGCGGAATGTCCGAGAGATCAAACTTACCGAGCGACTTGTTATCGGCCGCACGATCGCGCTCACCCTGCAGCACGTGAATCGTCACAGCGGTCTGGTTGTCGTCCGCGGTCGAGAAGGTCTGCGACGCCTTGGTCGGGATCGTCGTGTTCTTCTCGATGAGCTTCGTCATGACACCACCGAGGGTCTCGATACCCAGCGACAGCGGAGTCACGTCGAGCAACAGTACGTCCTTCACCTCGCCAGCAAGCACGCCGCCCTGGATCGCGGCACCCACGGCAACAGCCTCATCAGGGTTCACGTCCTTGCGTGGCTCCTTGCCGAAGAAGTCCTTCACAACCTTCTGCACGAGGGGCATGCGAGTCTGACCACCGACGAGGATGACCTCGGCGATGTCTTTGGCAGAGACGCCCGCGTCCTTCAGAGCAGTGCGGCACGGAGCTACGGTCTTCTGCACCAGGTCATCCACAAGCGACTCGAGCTTCGCGCGAGTCAGCTTGATGTTGAGGTGCTTGGGTCCCGAGGCATCGGCCGTGATGTACGGCAGGTTGATGTCGGTCTGCTGGGTCGAAGACAATTCGATCTTCGCCTTTTCCGCGGCCTCTTTCAGGCGCTGCATGGCGAGCGGGTCCTTGCGGACGTCGACGCCCGACTCCTTCAGGAACTCCTCGCCCAGGAAATTGATGATGCGGAGGTCGAAGTCCTCACCGCCCAGGAAGGTATCGCCGTTCGTCGAGAGCACCTCGAACTGGCGCTCGCCATCGACCTCGGCGATCTCGATGATTGAGACGTCGAACGTACCACCACCCAGGTCGTACACCGCGATCTTGCGGTCGCCGCCCTGCTTGTCCTCACCATAGGCCAGTGCGGCCGCGGTGGGCTCGTTGATGATGCGCTTGACGTCGAGACCCGCGATGCGGCCGGCGTCCTTGGTCGCCTGGCGCTGCGAGTCATTGAAATAGGCGGGGACCGTGATGACGGCCTCGGTGACCGGCTCACCCAGATAGTCCTCGGCGGTCTTCTTCATCTTCATGAGGACGCGCGCCGAGATCTCCGGCGGGGCCATTTTCTTGCCCTGCGCTTCCACCCAGGCATCACCGTTATCGGCCTTGGCGATCTTGTAGGGGACCATCTTGATGTCGCGCTGCACGACCTCGTCCTCGAACTTGCGTCCGATGAGGCGCTTCACGGCAAACAGCGTGTTCTGCGGATTCGTCACCGCCTGGCGCTTCGCGGGCTGGCCGACCAGCACCTCGCTGTCCTTGGTGAACGCGACGATCGAAGGTGTGGTGCGATCGCCTTCGCTGTTCTCGATCACGCGAGGCTTACCGCCCTCCATGATGGCCACGCACGAATTGGTCGTGCCGAGGTCAATGCCGATTACCTTTGCCATAGGGTGTTACTCCGCCAACAATCTCTTTAATTTAAGGCTCTATTTCTAAAGGGGTACGCTCTGACGACTCTTCTTGGGGAGGGTACCGGACGGATTCAAGGCCGTTTTGTTGCATGGCCACCATTTCCGGACACCGATTCCTAAGGAGCCTTCGCCACGATCACCCGCGCCGGCCGCAACAACCGGCCGTTCAGCTCGTAGCCGGGCTGCACCACCTGGAGCACCGAATTGGGCTCCGCGCTGTTCGACGGCTGCGCCAGCATCGCTTCGTGCCGCGTCGGGTCGAACGGCTCACCCACTGGATTGATGGTCACGATCCCGAGCTTTTCCAGCGCCTTGACGAGCAATTGCAGCGTGGCTTCCTGGCCCTGCTTGAGGCTCCGGATGTCGGCGGCCTTTTCGGCGTTCTGCACCGCCAGCTCGAGGCTATCCCGGACCGGCAGCAGCTCCTGGGCGAACTTCTCGAGACCGTAGCGGTTGGCCGCCTCGATGTCGCGCTGCGCCCGCTTACGGACGTTGTCGAGATCCGCGACCGCGCGCAGGTACTGCTCCCAATGATTCTTGGCTCGCTCCTCGGCCTCGCCGAGAGCCAGCTGCAGCCTCTCGAGCTCCACGAGCTGGGATGCCGTCTCGGGCAGCACAGCAGTCTGCTCGCCGGCGGATTGCCGGTCATCCGTAGTCATTCAAAAACCTCCGATTGATCATCTTATTTGTCCCCCCTCTCTCCAGCCCGCCGAGCATGGGCCAGCCGCCGAAGGCGCAGCAGCCTAAACTCCTGGCCTCGCGAGCGAAAGTCGCGCCTTTCGCTCGCCGCCAAACGAAGCCAACGGGGGGCGTCCGCTGAAAGCGCCGGAGGCGACTTTCAGCCAGATGAATAATCCTTACCGGCGCGAATTCAAGGCGGCGCCGAGAAGTTTTGCCGTCATATCCACGATGGGGATGACCCTTTCGTAGGCCATACGGGTGGGCCCGATGACCCCGAGCACCCCCAGGACCGAGTCCCCGTCCGCGTAGGGAGCCGTCACGACACTGCAGTCATCGAGAATCTGGTAGCCCGACTCGTGCCCGATGAAGATCTGCACGCCCTCGGCCTTGAGACTCTGGTCGAGCAGGTGCAGGAAGTCGCGCTTCTCATTGAACGCCTCGAACAGGCGGCGCAGCTTTTCGACGCTCGTGAGCTCGGCCACGCCCATGAGATTGGTCTCGCCCTTGATCACGTACTCGAGGCGATCCTCGCCATCGCCGGTCTCGAACACGTGCTGCGCCACCGAAATGGCATCCAGCATGACCTGGTTCAGGTGGGCCTGCGTTTCCGAGAGCTGCCGCAGAATCTCCTGGCGCGCCTGCGACAGGCCACGGCCACGGAACTGCTCGTTCAGGAAATTGGAGGCGCGCTTGAGCTCATCCGGCGAGAAATAGCGCTCGAGCTGGATGATGCGGTTCTGCACCTCGCGGTCGTTGAAGACCAGGACCACCAGAACACGGTTCTCCGCCAGCCCGACGAACTCGATCTGTGTGATCGAAGCCTGTTGGGTCCGTGGCAACGTCACGACGCCGGCGAGACGGGTGACGCTGGAGAGGAATTGCGAGGCGGTCGCGATGAGGTCCTTGGAGCTCTCGCGGTTGGTTTCAAACTGACGGCGCATCTCCGCCGCGGCCGCTTCTTCGATGGGCTGCACGTGCAGCAGTGTGTCGACGAAGAACCGGTAGCCCTTGTCCGTAGGAATACGGCCGGCCGAAGTGTGTGGCGAGGAAACGAAGCCGAGCTCCTCGAGATCGGCCATCACGTTGCGAATCGTGGCGGAACTCAGCTGTAGTCCGGACTCGCGAGACAGCACGCGGGAACCCACGGGCTGCCCGTCCCGAATGTAGCTTTCGATCAGAATTCGCAGCAGGTGTTGAGCACGCTCGCTCAACGCCTCCTCTCGACTTTCGTGCGCCATAGGCACCATAAGTACTGCCCTGCTTCACACAATGCACATAGCGGGGCAAAAAAGCCAGTGAAGTGGCGTACAGGGGGGCCTGGAGGGGCGGCGGCCAGGGTCCTCCGCCTGGCCGGCCCGAGCATGGCCCACCCGTGCCGTTGCGCGCCTGGCGTACGAGCCTGCCCGTTGCGCGCCTACCGGTCGCCCTGCCGCATCCTTCCCACGGACGATGGCCACTGACTTGGGGCACGTGTTACAAAGGCGCGCCCTCGCAAACCCGCGGGGTTTTATTGAGATTGATGATGGCTTTCCCCGTCCGCGCGTGCGCATTGGTCGGCAGATTTGTGGATCCGCGCGTTGCGGAGTCCGTGAATGCGCTGCTCGCCCATCTGCGAGAACGCAAGATCAAGGTCCTGGTTAGCGACGAAGCTGTTTTCGCCAGCACCACTGACGCTCACGACATCGAGCGTGTCCCCGAAAGCAAGATTGGCAAGAGCATCGACCTGATCATTGCCATTGGCGGCGACGGTACGCTGCTTTACGCAGCGGGCCTCGTGGCTCGCGACGGGGTTCCTCTCCTCGGGATAAACCGCGGTCGGCTCGGGTTTCTGACGGACGTCCTTCCACAAGACATGATCGCCTGCGTCGACGACGCTATCGAGGGACGTCTGGAAGCCGACAAGCGTCCCCTTCTGTCGGCCTGTCTCTATAAGGCGAATGGAACGGTGTCCGAGGGTTTGGCTCTCAACGATGTCGTGCTACAGAAACTGACCACCGGGCGCATGCTGGATTTTGAGACGCGGGTCAACGGGAGATATGTCAACACGCATGCCGGCGACGGTATCATTGTCTCCACCGCGACGGGGTCGACCGCCTACACGCTGTCGTGTGGCGGACCGATCGTCGAGCCGGGGCTCGATGTCATTGTGATAGCGCCGATCTGCCCACACACTCTGTCGGACCGTCCCATCGTGATTTCGGGACAGTCGGTGGTGGAAGTGGAGTTGCTCGAGTATCCGGAGACACGTGCCGAGTTGACGTGTGACGGCCGGGTTCTCGGATGCATCGAGGCCGGCGAGCGGTTGCAGGTGAAAGCGGCCGCCGAATGCATCACCCTGCTGCATCCGCCCGGGCACGACTATTACAAGCTGTTGCGTTCGAAGCTTCATTGGGGACGAGGTAGTGTTGAGCGCTAGGGGTCCGCGAGGGCTTCCTGACGCCAAAGGAAGCTCATGCTGACTCATCTGCAGATTCGCGACTTCGCCATCATCGATGCCATTGAGCTCGAGCTCCGACCCGGTCTGACGGTGCTGACGGGCGAGACCGGCGCGGGAAAATCGATCCTCGTCGATGCCTTGCAGCTGTTAGCGGGCGGTCGTGCCGGCGCCGAGGTCGTCCGACATGGCGCGGAGCGCGCCGAGATCTCGGGCACCTTCGACCTCGCCCAGGCGCCACGCGAGCTCAAGCAATGGCTCGAGGAACAGTCCCTGAGCGGAGGTGAAGAGCTCATCATCCGTCGCGTGGTCGCGGCGGACGGTCGCTCGCGCGCCTACCTCAACGGTCAGTCGGTTTCGCTGCAGTTGCTGCGGGAAGCCGGCAACATCCTCATCGATATCCATGGCCAGCACGAATTCCAGTCCCTGATGCGAAATGCCGCGCAGCGCGAGCTGCTCGACGGCTACGGGAAGCACGACTCGCTCGCCGCGCAGGTCGGCATCGCACACCGGGTCTGGCTCGAGATTCTCAACAGGACACTCGATCTCGAGACCAAAGCCCGCGACCGGGACGCGAAACTCGAGTTGCTGCGCTACCAGGTCAACGAGCTGAACGCCCTGCAGCTGAAAGAGGGTGAGATCGCGAGCCTCAGCGAAGAGCGCGCGCGACTGTCGAATCGCGGACGCCTTGCCGAGGGTGCGCAAGCCGCTCTTCAACAGCTGTTTGAAAGCGAAGAAGGAAGCGCGCATGCCGGCGTGAGCCGCGCGTTGCAGGCGCTGCGAGGCCTCGCGTCCATCGACCCGAAAATCGCCTCGGTCGTTCCGGTCCTGGAGGAAGCGTCGATTCAGATCACGGAAGCGGCGCGTGAGTTAGAACATTACCGCGAGAATCTCGACATGGATTCAGCGCGGCAGGACGAGGTTGAAAAACGGCTATCTGCGATCGAGGAGCTCGCGCGTAAGAATCGCGTGAAACCCGAAGAACTCGTGGAGCGTACAGGACAACTTGGGACGGAACTCGAGGGGCTGGAGCGCGCGGAGATGGATCTGGCCGTCCTGAAGAAGGACCTCGCGTCAGCGCTCGAGAGCTACCGAGGTCAGGCGCAGCAGCTATCGGCGCGTCGTATTACGGCGGGTCGGGCTCTCGCTAAGGACATCACGTCGCGGATGCAGACTCTAGGTATGGCCGGTGGCCGGTTTCAGGTCGAAGTCGCGCAGGACGGTCATTCGGACCCCGCCCAACATGGCATCGATCAGATCGAGTTCCGGGTCACAGCCAACCCAGGACAGCCGCTTCGCGCCCTTTCGAAGGTCGCCTCGGGTGGTGAGCTATCGCGACTTTCTCTCGCGGTGCAGGTGTCGTGCGCGGCACGCGAGACGCGTTGCATGGTGTTTGATGAGGTGGACTCCGGTATCGGAGGTGCTATTGCGGAGATCGTCGGGCGTGAGCTGCGCTCGCTTGGTTCACGCGGGCAGGTATTGTGCGTGACGCACTTACCTCAGGTGGCGTCACAAGGGCACCATCACCTTCGCGTGACGAAACTGACAGACGGCAAAACGACTCGCACTTCTCTTACGGAGCTCTCCGCAAGTGACCGTGTGGAGGAGATCGCGCGCATGCTGGGCGGCGTCGAGGTGACGTCCAAAGCGCGCGACCATGCGAAAGAGATGCTCAAAGTCGCGGCCGACGCGGGCGATACGCAGAAGCAGCCCCGCCCGGCCGCCGCTAAAAGACGCTAACCCGTTAGCTATTCTTCTTTCGGTCGCCGCGGTGAGGGCAATCCGCCCGGCGACAATGCCCGTACATAATGAGTGAATGGTCCCGGATGGTGAATCCGAGGCGCTGCGCCACGGAGTTCTGGCGCTCTTCGATGCCGGTATCCACGAACTCTTCAACTCGGCCGCAGTCTAGACACACGATGTGATCGTGGTGAGTACCCTGGTTGAGCTCGAAGACCGCCATGCCATCCTCGAAATGATGGCGCGTGACCAGGCCAGCTGCCTCGAACTGCGTGAGAACGCGGTAAACGGTGGCGAGCCCGATGTCCTCGTTCGACTCGAGGAGGGTCCGATAGATGTCTTCGGCCGAAAGGTGGCGCGCGGTGGTGGTGCTCTCGAGAATCTCGAGAATCTTCAACCGCGGCAGCGTCACCTTCAGACCGGCTTTTCGAAGGTCTTTGCCTTCCACGGTGTTCTCCAGCATGCAGCCACTTACGGCGCGGGCTGCCTGCATTACGCGATCCTGTATTATGCGCCGCTCGGTGCCTGGCTGACGACCTTTGGCCGGCCAGGCTCAAGTACTATGGGTAGTATGGCCCATCGGCCATGGTGCGACCAGCGAGGCAAAGTCAGTAGTGAACCGTCCGATTTTCCGTGCTACGGCCCTAGGGCTCATAGCTACCGCTACCCTGCTCTCCGGATGCGTCTACCGCATGAATATCCAGCAGGGCAACTACCTGGAAGGACGCACCGTCGACCAGCTCACCGTCGGCATGACCCGCAGCCAGGTGCGTTACCTGCTCGGAACCCCGATGGTGCCGGACGCATTCGACAAGGAACGTTGGGACTACCTCTATTACTTCAAGAGAGGCCGGTTGCGGCGTCCGGAAGAGCGACACCTGATCGTCTGGTTCAAGGAAGACAAGGTCGCGAAATTCGATCGCAACAACATTCCCGAGTCCCCGCCGATGGCGCCGGATGAGGGCGCGCCGATCGCCAAATTCCCGAAGATCTAGTGGCGGCAGCCCCCTGGCTCGGTGCTGACGGGGGGCTTATCCGGGGTGCTGACGGGGGACTATCCGACCTTCGATTTCCGATCGCGACGCACCTTTTCCCGACGGCGCTCCCGCGGGTCGCTGTGTAGAGGCCGATAGATCTCGATCCGGTCGCCGTCAGCTGGGACGGCGTGACGTTCGCAGAGCTCACCAAAGATCCCGATCGCCGCGGTGTCCCACGGAATCTGCTGGATTTCCTCGCTTGTCCCGCGAGTCGTTCGAGTGTTAGCCGCGAAACCACGCGCGGTGACGAGGGCCTCGGCGACGGTCGCTTCCGCTGGTAAATCGACAGTCCACAGGTACTGGTGATCTCGCGTGGCGTAGGCCACTACGCAACGCTTGGTACCTGCTTGCGGCATTGCCCTGCCCTCACGTCATTGAACGCGCGCGGGCGACGAAGGCGTCGACCAGCGACGTGGCCGTTTCGGCGAATTTTTGTTCGAAGAGCAGCGCGGACAGCGAGTTCTTGAAGGCAAACCGCATGGTCAGCTCGGCGCGTGTGCCGTCGGTGCCGATCGGCGTCAACAACCACTCGCCTTCGAGCATTCGAAACGGTCCACTGACCAGGTGCATGACGATGCGGCGATCCGGCTCCAGCTCGTTGCGTGTGGTGAACTCGCTTTGCAGCGGCCCGCGCTTGACCCCAACGGTCGCAATGATCTCTCGCTCCGACCGCGATTGCACCTTCGAGTGGGTGCACCAGGGCAGGAACTGTGGATAACTTTCGATATCGTTGATGAGTGTGAACAGTACGCCCGGCGGCCTGCCGACGAGCGCCGAGTGCTTGACCTCTCGCATGGAAGCAATTGTAACCCGCCGTAAGCGCCTCCACTGTATCGAGGGTACAATCGCGGACCAAAACCGCACACCAGAATATGTCCCGGGGCGGCCGACCCGCCGTCCCCCGCGTGTCCCATGGCGAAAGCAGCTACCGAAACTCCCCGTCTCATTGCCGAGAACCGCAAGGCCCGCTTCGATTACTTCATCGAGGAGCGCTACGAGGCCGGCCTCGTCCTCCAAGGTTGGGAGGTCAAGTCGATGCGGGCGGGCCGCGCCCAGTTGAAGGAATCCTACGTCTACGTGAAAGGCGGCGAGGCGTTCCTGTTTGGCGCGCACATTTCGCCTCTCAACTCGGCGTCGTCCCATGTCGTCGCCGACCCGATCCGCACACGCAAACTGCTGCTGAATGCGAAAGAGCTCAGCACTCTGGCCGCCTCCGTCGAGCGCGAGGGCTACACGCTCGTGCCGCTCGAGCTCTACTGGAAAAACGGTCGCGCCAAACTGCAGATCGGTGTCGCCAAGGGCAAGAAGCAATACGACAAGCGCGCCACGGAAAAGGAGCGCGACTGGCAGCGCGACAAGCAGCGCCTGGCGCGGATGCGGGGCTGAGGTCGTACGCGCGCGGCCAAATTGCCCTGGCCGCGACGCCGCCAACTCCCCCACCCTTGCTTTAACCCCGGCGTGGTATCATGTAGGGGACCATTGGGGGCGACCGGCTTCGACGTGGGTTGTGAACCTTCAAGGGCGTACCGAGGTGCAGTGCCCTCGTTAATCACATTGCAAATCATAGTTGCCAACGACGACAACTACGCCTTAGCCGCCTAATCTCGGCTGACCTCTGATACTGCTTGTGCCTATGCAACTGAATCAGGGGACGCGTTCATAGGATCGCTCTCCGGCGTGCGACAGGCCGGAGTGTTAAGAGTTACTGTCGCTGGCGTCGCGTTTTTCCTGCCCGTCGGGTAGCGCGGCGTGAGAACCAATGACTGGCTATGTACGTAGATCTTGAAATTTAGCGCTTGCGGACGGGGGTTCGATCAATGGGTCGCGTCACTTCGTGAGAAGTGACTGAAAACGGAGCTCACATCGGCGAAACCTGACGGCGCTCCCGACACGGGAGCGGCATGGCAACGCCGAGGGGTAGGAAGAAGGCCAACTTCAGGCCTGCCCTGTAGAGACTCATAGACTCGCCGAAGGCGCTCTGCGCCTGGGGCGGGCACTAGGATCTGGTTGATGCAATCGACCGGATAACACGCTCCGCATCCGCCGCGCGCACTGGGGCGCGTCGGATGAAGGCATAGTCCAGCCCGCAGCGAAAGCCGCGGATGTGCTGTCCCCCCGCCTCCACCAGCTCAGGGTTCCCGGCCAGCAGGCCGGGAACCCTCTGGCCCGACCCCTTCCGCCTCCAATGACGCTGCAAACATGAGAGCACTCTCAGAAGTTGACGCTGCCTACGTAGCTGGAATCATTGACGGTGAGGGGACTATCACGCTCACCAGGACTCATCGCGGAGAAAACCGACGGCCCGTCGTGAGCATCAGCAGCACCGAATTGGAGCTTCTGACCTATGTGAGATCGGTCATCGGAGCCGGTCGTGTCACCACGAAGGTATGTGCCCAATCGCATCACTCTCCCAGCTTCACGTATTGCATCACGAGCCGGCAAGCTTTGACTTTACTGGCACAGGTTAGTCCTTACCTGCGCACCTACAAATTCAAACGTGCCCGTCTTCTCCTAGAAGAATATCAGCGCGTCACGCCACGCAACGGCCGCTACACCACGGAGCAGCGAGCTGCACGCGCGCATATGGAGGAACGCTTCTTTGCAATCTCCGTACGCGCCATACGACCCGTCACAACAAGCGCAAGCTTCACAGCCCCATCCGGCGGCGTGATGCAAAACATCATGAAGACATCACAGCGACATATGTAACATCGACGCTTGGCGTGAGAATCGCTCGCGCGCGAGTCGGTGATATACGGTGTTGCTTGATAGATACGCGCGCGTCGCGCCGTGGTCGCAATTTTCACACGCGCGGGAACCACCGGGCGTGATGCTCATTACGCATTGACGATGAAGTCAGAAGACACCGAGCCGCACGGTCGGCGCACAAGATCGATCGAGGAGGAGAACGCGCTTACGGGGGCGCGCTCGCTGCAGTCCATCAGCGAGCTGCGTGATGCCGTAAACGATTGTAAGCGGTGCGCGCTGTGGAAATCGGCAACGCATGGAGTGCCCGGTGAGGGCGCGGCGCCCTCCAAACTCATGCTCATCGGCGAGGCACCCGGCGATCAGGAAGACCTGCAGGGGCACCCTTTCGTCGGTCCCGCGGGCGCCGTGCTCGATCGTGCGCTGCACGATGCGGGACTGAGCCGCGAGACTGTCTACATCAGCAACGCGGTCAAACATTTCAAATTCGAGCTGCGCGGCAAGCGGCGGCTGCACATCAAACCGGCCGCGAGCGAAATCGAGGCCTGCGGTTGGTGGCTCGCGGAAGAGCTGCGACTCGTAGCGCCCAAGCTCGTGATGGCGCTCGGCGGAACGTCAGCGCGGGCGTTGCTGGGACATCCGGTCACCGTTTCCCAGATGCGCGGTGCGCCAACACGGCTGTCACCCACGACGCATTTATGGGTGACGGTGCATCCCTCCTTCCTGTTGCGCATCCCTGACGACGCGCAGCGGCGGGCCGAATACACCCGTTTCGTCAATGAGCTCAAGGAAGCCCAGGAATGGATCGCCAAGGCGACCTGACCCCGGCCTGCCTCAGCGCTGCGGCACCCCGTCGAGTGACACGAGCGGCCCATACAGGTCGGGTCGCCGGTCTCTGAACACGAACCAGTTGTCGCGAAGCTGAGCCGTGGCGTTGAGGTCGAACGTTGCCGTAAGCACGGCATCGCCTTCTTCCGCCGCCTCCGCGACCTTCGCGCCGGTACCGTCCGCAATGAAGGACGAGCCGTAGAACTGGATGTAGAGCCCATCCGGGTCCTGGGTCGAGCGCTCCAGTCCGTAGCGGTTCGACGCCACCAGCGGTGTCAGGTTCGCGGCAGCCTGGCCCTGTTGGGTCCGTTGCCAGTGCTCGCGGGAGTTGACCGGAAGCGCCGGCGGCGGCTCGCTGCCGATCGCGGTCGGGTAGAACAGGATCTCCGCACCCAACAACGCCATCGCACGCGAGGTCTCCGGGAACCACTGATCCCAGCAAATCCCCACACCGATGCGGGCGAATTTCGTGTTCCAGACCTTGAAGCCGGTATCGCCCGGGCTGAAGTAGGTTTTTTCCTGGTACCCCGGGCCGTTGGGAATGTGCGACTTGCGATAGATCCCGAGATTCGTTCCGTCGGCATCCACGATTGCGATCGAGTTGAAATACGCCTGGCCCGCGTGCTCGAAGAAACTGATGGGCAGCACAACGCCCAGCTCACGCGCGATGGCGCTGAAGTGGCGCACTGCCCGATTCTCGGCGAGGCTGCGCGCCAGGCGCAGATGCCGCACATCCTGCTCGATGCAGAAATAGGGCGCCTCGAACAACTCGGGCAGCAGGATGATCTGCGCGCCGCGCCCGGCGGCCTCGCGCACCAACTGCTCGGCCTTGGCGATGTTGGCGTCGGCGTCCCAGGTGCAGCTCATCTGGATCGCTGCGACATGCACCGGTCGCGGCTCGCGCCGGAAATGCTCAGGCTGTGTGGACATCGAAAACCTTCCCCGGATTGAGAATTCCGCGCGGATCGAGCGCCTTCTTCAGCACCCGCATGGTGGCGATCTCCGCTTCCGAGCGCGAGATACCAAGGTAAGCCTTACGCTCGAGCCCGATGCCGTGCTCCGCCGAGATCGAGCCCGATACGGGGCGCAAGGACTCATACACACAGCGCTCCAC
>DAITMW010000057.1:24782-28617 GCA_036834945.1 Steroidobacteraceae bacterium | reverse complement strand
TGGCACACGTTCCTCGACATCCTCAGCGATACGCTGACACAACAGCCGCCACGGCCGAGACGCGACTACATGGTGCGCAACGCCGCCCGTTATGGCGTGGACCTGAACAACCTGCAACGCTGAGCCCCTTCAGGGGTGACGCAGGCCACCGAGCGCCGCGCGGCAACCAGCCAGGCCCTGTCCCAGCGCCATGCCCTGCCAGACCGGATCGTCGCAATGAAACGCGCCGCGGATCATTGCCTTGATGGGCTTGGCTTGCTCGGATAGAGGATCGCCATGTGTGTGAAGCCAGGCGTCGGCGCGCAGGGCCAGCGCCACTTCGGGTACGGGACGGATGCCGCATTCCAACGCTACGGTATCAACCTTGGCGTGCGGCAGCAGGCTGGGGATGGCGGTGAGACTGTCTCCCTTGATTTCCGCGGACACCGAGCCGTCGCCGAAGAGGGATTTGCCACCACCACCGACCCACGCGCTGACACGCGGGAATTCAGGATCTTCGCGCGATCGTCCGATGATGGGTTCCGCGTAGCCATAGGGACCCAGACCGGTATGGAAATCGAGAACGCAGACGCGTGTAGCCTTGCGAAGTTGGGTCGTGAGGATGTCAGTCAGGGTCCGACGTGACCAGCTGATCCCCGTACCCCCATAGAAAAGACCATTGGGATAGGCCCATTGCCCCCCGGAGACCGCCTTCTGGAAGGCCGGGAAACCGTGGCGGACAATCCAGTCCTGGATACGCGCACCGGTGCGGGCTTGCGCCTGCGGCGACCAATCGGTCGGGCACAGATCGGCGGCCAACTCATCGTACAGAGCGTTGCCAGGTAGCGGCGAGTTGAAATCGATCCAGTTGCGATTGATGTCGATGTTGTCCTCGTTCGTCCTGCGCAGCCACGCGAAACCGTAAGGATTGATGGCGTGGATGTGGAGTGCGGCGGCGCCTTTCAGTTCCGACGCTTCGGCGCGCGTCAGCCATTCCACCTGAGTCGCCGAGCCGAAGAATCCTTCGACGCCATGCGTGCCGGATATCGTGACCAGGACGGTACTCGCATCCTCCGGTCCCACGAGCGCGACGTCGGTCGACAGGTCGCCGCCATCCGGGCCGGTTTGATTCAAGCTGTAGCGCGTCAATCGCGCGCCGGCCTTGCGGGCGGCGGCCAGAAATTTCTCGCGGGCCCGCGGATAGTTCTCGCTGAAGCATTCGATCATTGGACGGACTTCCCCTGTGCGGCCTCGAAGAGCCGCCCATTTTTATTCCATGGCGCGCCGTTATCCAACACCACCGCACCCGTGGCGCGCGGCACGGGCTCCCAGGACCGTTGACGCGGAGTGTTTTATTGCCGTATATGGGATCAAAGGCCCCACATAAGGACCATCATCGGCCGTTGACGCCCGCGCCAACTTTACATAATGCCGAAGAGTCCAGGGCCATCACGAAATCCAATTGCCAAGGGGAGAAACCCAAATGAGCCAGAAGACCCTGTTCCGTCTCGCCCTACCCTTGCTCGCCTCGGGGGCGTGCCTGACGGGGGCGCTACAAGCAGCGCCCGCGGGCAGAGCCGTACTGAATGGCAGCGCGCCCAAGTGGGCCAACAGCCAGAACTTCGTCGCCGCTGCCGACAACAGCGAAGGCGTTGGCTTCCGCGTCTACCTGGGATGGACTGACTCAGCCGGAGCCGCCGCCATGGCAGCAGCCGTCTCCAACCCGGGGAGCTCCTCGTACGGGCACTATCTGAGTCCGGCTCAGTTCAGGAAACAGTTCGCCCCCGCGGCGGCGGATGTCGCCAAGGTGCAGAACTGGCTGCGCTCGCAGGGATTCAGCCTGACCTATACTCCCAAGAACGGCCACTACATCTCCGCCGAGGGCAGCGTCGCCCAACTCCAGGCGGCCTTCGATGTGAGCTTCGCCACTTATCGGGTACAAGGACTGGTCGTGCGCGCGCCGACGGCCGACATCTCCATCCCAACCGCGATCGCCAACGTCGTCCAGGCAGTAGTGGGGCTGGATGAGAGCGCTCAGTTCGTGCAGCCTCAACACAGGGTCGATGCGAACGCGCCGCCATCACCAGGCTTCCGGAATGCGCCGCCGTTGTCGGCCTATTACGCGCAGCTGCTCTCACCGTATGCCTTCCCGGCGGGTTTCACCGATGGCGGACTGCCTTCCGTGTCCTGGTCAGTCAGAGGTTACACACCAGACCAGATCAAGGGCGCTTACGGCATCTCCGGCTACGACGGCAGTGGACAGACTGTCGCAATTATCGACGCCTACGCCTCACCGACCATCCTGCAGGACGTCAATCAGTGGTCGCGAAATCGTGGCCTGCCCACGATGACGAACGGGCAGTTGCAGCAGGTAGTGCCGCCTGGTGTCTACAGGCGGCCCCAGAATCCGAGGCAGGATCCGCAAGGGTGGTACGGCGAGGAAACCCTCGATATCGAAGCCGTCCATGGCATGGCCCCCGCGGCCAAGATCGTTTACGTCGGTGCTCCCAACAACTACCAGGACCTCGACGCGGCGCTGAATCACGTCGTCGATGAGCATCTCGCCCAGATCGTAACCAACTCCTATGGCTTCAGCACCGAACTGTTGCCCCCAGGCTATATCAAGCCACTGGAGGACACGCTGATTCAGGCTGCCATTGAAGGAATCGGCGTCTACTTCTCCTCAGGTGACAACGGCGACGAGTCCTCGAACGTGGGCTACGTGACGACGGACTGGCCGGCATCCAGCCCCTGGGTGACCGCAGTCGGCGGCACCAGCCTCGGCGTGGGAGCCAACAACACCCGCGTGCTCGAAACAGGCTGGGGTACCAGCAGCTACAGCTGCAATTCCACTACTCTCGTATGCACGCGAGCGGGCTGGCTCTACGGCGCAGGGGGCGGTGTCAGCAAGGTGTTTGCGGAGCCCGATTATCAACGGACCGCGGGGTTGAATCTCACCGGCCGTGGAGTGCCGGACGTTGCCGCTCTGGCGGATCCGCAGCAAGGAATGCTCGTCGGACAGACGCAGACCTTTCCTGACGGTGCGTATTACGACGAATACCGGATCGGTGGCACGAGTCTGGCCAGTCCGATTTTCGCGGGCCTCATGGCCTTGGCCGACCAGAAGGCCGGTCGCGCGCACGGCTTCGCAAATCCGCTCTTCTATGCCAACCCGAGCGCGTTCTACGACGTCGGAAGCGTGAAGACCGCGGTCGCCCGTCGCAACTTTGTCAACAGCGTGGATGCGACGAATGGTACCTCGGACTTCCTTCGCACCCTGGACGACTACTCGGGCTCGACCTCGCAACACACGGGGCCGGGTTGGGATAACGTCACGGGTCTGGGCACTCCGGGTGTGTCCTTCCTGACTCTGCTGGGTCAATAGCCCCCGCGGCCGGCGCGCCCTCACCGGGAGGGCGCGCCGGCTCTTTCAGATGAGCGGCTCCAACATATTGCGCACGAGCCGATCGACACCAGGCAAGGCCGCAAGCCGCAATGCGCCGTTACGCAAGGCAAGCTCGGCAGGCGTGCCCGGTAACAGCCAACTCGCGGTCCGCTTCGCCACAGCCCGTTGTTGAGCAATAGCACCCACCAGGTGCTCTTCGTACCAGCGCAAAGCCGTATCGACAGAGCGCGTCCTGGCGATCTGGCGCCCCAGGGAAAAGGCCGCGGCCAGCGCGATCGAGGTCCCTTGTCCAGGCCACAAGGAGAAGGCGTGAGAAGCCTCGCCTAATAGGGCGATACGCCCACGGTGCCACGCCGGCGCTCTCAGTTGCTCGGCCTGCTCGCAATGCAAATCGTCGCTGGAAGCGGCGTGATGCAACACTGCCGGCACACACCATCGCAGGTCACCATA
>DAITMW010000057.1:20663-24682 GCA_036834945.1 Steroidobacteraceae bacterium | reverse complement strand
GGCGTGCGCAATGCGACTACGTCATGACCGTAGCGCACATCGACGTTGGCTGGCAGCTGCCTGAGGAGCCCGTCTTCCAGGTCCCGTCGCAGGACCATGACGAGATTCCCCGGTCGGGAGCGACCGCCGTGGCTCGTCCGCGTGCGGGCAATCGTGCGGCCAAACCGATCGATCCAATGAAGTCCGGCGATCGGCTCCTGAAGCTCCATCAGATACGGCATGAGGCCGAGACGACGCGCGGCTTCCAATCCCTCCCCACGGAGCTTGACCAGAAATCCACCACCTCGTGGCCGGGCCGTGGGAGCCAGCATGACGACTTCCCAACCTGCGCGGCCCAGCTGGGCGGCCAACACCAAACCCGTGACACCCGCCCCACAGATCACCGCACGCATCATGCATAGAGCAAAGCAACGCACATGCCCGTCGCGGCACACGCTTGCGCTCATCTTGTGCCCAGTCAGAGCCAGCCCGCGGCGGCGGCATTGTAAGATCTGCCACATATGAGACCGGGGCGCCCACGGGCAGGTCCGCCAAGTCTGTGCAGACGCTTGCTTTCACTCAACCGATAGGCGTGCCCGCGGGAAGCTCGACGATGAATTGCGTGCCTTTCCCGGTTCCCTCGCTGTGCGCCCTGATGCGGCCACCGTGCGCTTCGAGCAGCCTCTTGGACACCGTCAGCCCGATTCCCAGGCCGCCGCGCGTATGTTGGGTCGAACGGTCTACCTGCGCGAACAGGTCGAACACGCGCTCGAGCATCCCGCGCGCGATGCCTATTCCGGTATCACGGACAGAGACGACGATGTTCTGGCCATCACGATGGCCTTCGACTCCGACAAAACCCCCGTCCGGAGTGTACTTGTTCGCGTTGGTCAGGAGATTCGTGAAGACCTGCATGAGTCGCGAGCGATCCGCATTCACATACAGAGGGTCTTCAGGTAACGACAAGCGGAAGGTTTGCCGTGACGCAGCGAACGCCGGTTGCAGAGACACCTGCAGGGTCCGCAGCACGGCTCCCAGGTCGAAGTTTTCCTTGATGAGCTCGATACGACCACTCGTGAAGCGGGACAGGTCGAGCAGATCATCGACCAGCCGGGTCAGTTGTCCCAGTTGCCGGTCGATCACGGCACTCGCGGTTTGAATCGCGGGGTCCGCGTTCTGCGCCCGGCACAACACATCGGTCGCGCTGCGCATGGGAGCGAGCGGGTTGCGCAACTCGTGCGACAGAGTCGCCAGGAATTCATCCTTCCGACGCTCAGCCTCGCGAGAAGCTCGCTCGTCCCGCTTGCGCTCGCTGATATCGCGGGCGACTGTCGAAACACCGCAGATACGCCCCTCTGCGTCCTTGACAGGAGAGACCGTCATCGACACGTCCAGATGACGTCCGTTGCGATCCAGTCTGACCGTCTCAAAATGCTCAACGCTCTCCCCGGCCCTTATGCGCGCCAGCACCTGCCGCGCCTCTTCCTGCCCCTCGGGTGGCACGATCGCGGTCACGAGCGACCCAATAGCCTCCGCAGCGGTCCAGCCAAAGAGTCGCGATGCCGCCGCGTTCCATGACGCGATCCGGCCGTCGAGCGTTGCACCGATAACGGCGTCATCCGCGGACGCCACAATAGCCGCAAGCCACTCCCGCTCTTGCGGGGCGGGGCCGAAACCGGAAGCTCCGGATGCCCTGCTGGTTTCCAATCGGGTCAGTCCATCACCGGACAATGCCAGGTACTCCTCCAGAAGCCGGTTCACCGCATCGCTCGTGTCGTCGCGAGCCATCGAAGTCAGAGGTTGGGGAATGAAGTCTGTCTTCAGAAGATATTTGATCGGCATGCGGCTACGACGTGCGCTTCGTCTTCGTGTCTTTGCGGGAGCGTGCTTTCGCCACCAGCTCCACCTGCAGATGCCGCACCCCACTACGGATGGTGGTGTCGTCCTCCTTCAAACCTTCCCACTCGCTATCGCGCAGCTCATTCAGACTCGCCTGCAGGGCACGCGAGCCTGCATTGGGTGTACTCGCCGGGGCTGCTTTCGCAACCGTTGCGGTACGCTCGATTGCCGCCTCCGCACCGAGCATCTTGAGCACCTGTGTCTCGGTGAGCGTAGTCTGCGTGGACGTCATCTGGTCAGAAGCGCGCTTCTGCGAGCATTGAATGGTGGCCCGCGGATAGATGCGCCCCAGCACATTGCGCCACCGCTTCGCTTCCAGCTCCGTATCGAAGTAGCCGAAGTGCAGCCAGTAGCGCGTGTGCCCTACCTCCATATCCCGAGTGAAGAAAAAACGAAATCGTTGCAAGGCGGGCGATTTCGACTCGGGCACCGAGACAGGCGCGACCACCTGGCAGAGCGTGAGAAAGAAAGTCGCGCGCGGCCCCAGAGCCTCCCCGGCCGCTTCGCGCCCCATGTTGTACAGATCAGACCTGCTGAACGACTGCATCTTGCAGCTCTCCTTTGAGCTTCCCCGTTTCATCAACCCTGCAGCTTCCGAAGATCGATATACTGGCGATCACGCGGACCCGCGTCTCACCGCCTATGAGACCATTCGTCTCACATCTGGACAATTGTCTCTAATTGCCGTCATCTCTCGGATTACATAACGCCGCCGCAAAGCGGCGACAGCGGGGAATAGTTCTTGCCGACGCGAGAACTGTGTGGCGCACGAGCAGACCCTGACGTCGGCTGGCTGGAACCGTTGCCGTGGTGATTGCGCTAACAGCGCGGCAGAGCGCCTCCCAACAGCACACAACACCGCAACCGGCCTCACGCGCCGCACTCGAGCCGATGCGCAGGTGGGCATGCGGTTCTGAGGCCTGCATGGCAGCCGCGCATATTGCAGTTGAAATCTGTTCCCACCGCGATGGAAATACTCGGTCAACAAACCGGTCGCACTCTGTATCCCGTCAACGAACGGGAGACGCATCATGAATCGAGCGATCGTCAGAAGCAGCCCTGCCCTCCTGCTGCTGTTCGCGGCGGGGTGTGCAACCATGGGGACCGGGACGGGGTCCACTGCCACCGGAACCGACCCAGTGACCTTCAATTGGAACAGCACCGACAACGTGTCGGGCAACATGAGCGCCGTGTTTTCCAAGGGTGACACCTACAACGGGCAGTTCTTCCAGATCACCCGCGACACCACGGCCGACACTCTTGGTCCCCTGTGGACAGGTTGGGGAGAAGGCTGGCATGGTGAGCGATTCGGCCCCTACTGGGACGCCGGCCCGGACTTCGTGAAGAAGTACACCGGCCGCGTCGTCGCCAACCTCACCGCTGCGGACGGCAAACACATGCGGTGCCGCTTCGAGCTGGCGCATCCCTCGAGCGGGATGGAAGGCGGCGGCAGCGGGGAGTGTCAGTTGCCCAGCGGCAAGACGATCGTGGCGAACTTTCCGCGCAGTTGACTCCGCTGCGACCCGCCTGAAAGCCTAGCCCGGCCCGAACGGGCGGATGGGTGTCGAGCCATCCCAGCCCAGGGTTGTTGCGTAGAAGCGGCTGAACGCCCGCTCCATGAGCGGGTTGGTGGAGATCAGCTCGACGAACCCCGGCAGGGTCCCATGTGAGTCCATGTAGGCAACGTCACCGCCCGTCGGCACCCCGGCCCGAAAGGCCAATTCCATTCCCATGGTTTCATAGCGTTTGATGTCGGTGTCGATATCCGCCGTGGCAACACCCCAATGATGGAAGCCATAGCCGCGAGTATCGATCACTTCCTTGTACACCGACGGGTGTGTGTCGTTAGGTTGTATGAGCTCGATGTTCATGTGGCCGGCGAAGCTCATCGCAATGGCGACGTCGGTTTGCGACCGCGCGCCGCGATAGATCGGGTGCTCACCGGTGAAGTGCTCGAGAAGAAACCACGGGCCGACATTGAGCTTGTCGATCCATTCCTGGATGGCCTGGCGCAGGTCCTTCACGACGTACGCCATCTGCATCACGCCGTTCGCAGGCTGGCCAAAATTGAGCAGGGTCATTGTCGGTCACCTCCCACGGCGGGTCATTCTTTTCAGGAATATACGTTATTTTTTCAATAG
>DAITMW010000057.1:13938-20563 GCA_036834945.1 Steroidobacteraceae bacterium | reverse complement strand
CGCAGTATTCTGGCCAGGCGTATGGCCAGGTCCGGCTCAACAGGGGCAAGCCCGTTCATCACGCGTCCCAGGCGATAGCGGGAAACCCTGAGTTTTCCGGCGAATTGCGCCATGTTGGCCGACGTCTTCAACTGTTCGTAGCGGCGCCTGATCTCCCGACCCGGGTGCATGGGATTACACATCACGGACATGGCCCCTCTTTTCCGAACTTTCCTTCCTGTGTACTATATCCTACAGAGGTTGGATGGGCAACACAATTCACGCACCCCGCTCGCGTCGTGTGCCAAAAAGGAGGATTCAACTCATGTAGCAGCGTTTTCGACGATGAATTCACAGATCGATCCGTCGGCACTCAAAAAAGAGCGCGCGTGCTGGGAGCACGTTGCGGGTGTCGTCCTCGCCGGCACACGTCGCGATCTCGACGTCACTCAGCGTGAGCTCGCCCGCCGGCTCGGCTGGTCACGCAACATGATTGCCAATATCGAAACCGGCCGGCGCAGCATGAACCTCGGTGAGTTCATCATCGTGGCGCGCGCTCTCAATGTAGGTCCGGAGATCCTGTTACAACGGATCCTACGCTGGGGAAATAGCCGGCGTCCCGATTCGCAACGCTTCGCCTAGTTCCCGCCGTCCACCAGGGTGTCATCACCCCCCTGTCTCCCTTGACTTTGTTACAAATCGTTAGCACGCTAATGATCATTCGATAGCCTGCTATTGAACGGCCCGCCCACATCCAACATCTGGCGGGTCAGAGGGGAGGAATCATGTCGATGAAGATCACGCGCCGCGTGAGGGTAGGACTCGCCCTGAGGAAACGCGGGCTCGCCGGTTGGGGTGTCTGCATACCCCTGGCTCTGGCGCCGGCTTTGCTATTCGCCCAATCTCGAGTCACACCCACGGCATCCGCCGATGACAACGCGGACGAGAAGCTCGAAAGCGTCGTCGTCACAGGCTCGCGTATCGCACGAGGAGGCTTCGAGGCGCCCACTCCGGTGAGTGTCGTCGGCGCGGATCGTATCGAGCAGCGCGCGCCTACCAACATCGGTGACCTGCTCAACGAAATTCCCGCATTCAGGCCGACAAACACCCCGGCGTCAACCGGTCTCGGCGCCGCCGCCAACTACGTCGGCGGCCGGATCCTGGATTTGCGTGGCATGGGAGCGGTCCGCACTCTCGTGCTGGTCGATGGACAGAGGTTCACACCCTCGACGACCCAGGCGACGGTCGATACCAACATGATCCCGCTGTCCCTGCTCGACCGCGCCGAAGTCGTCACCGGCGGCGCCTCGGCCGCCTATGGCTCGGACGCCGTGGCGGGCGTCGTGAACTTCATCCTCAACCGGAAGCTCAACGGCATCCGCAGCTCCCTCGAGTATGGAATCTCCAGCCGCGGCGACAACAAGACCACCACGGCCAGCCTGGCTGGCGGTACCGACCTGTTCGGCGGCCGGGGACACTTCATCGGCGCGTTGGAGTTCGAGGACGACAAAGGTGTCGGCGATTGCGAGGTGCGCCTGTGGTGCTCGGAAGGCTGGCTGAACTTCGGCAACTCGCCGGCCGGCACCCACGGATTACCCGCGAACAACATCCTACCCGACGTCAATCCTTCGACGATCTCGCCTACGGGCGTGATCACCTCCACCGGCCCCTTGCACGGGATCACGTTCAATCCAAACGGCACTCCACGCCCGTTCGTGTACGGCTCGTTGGTGAACTCGTTGTACATGGTCGGTGGCGAAGGACACGGCCAGGACGGCTACTTCCAAGGCCTTCCCATCGTGGCTCCCAACGAGCGCTACCTCGCCTACACCCATACGAACTACGACTTCACCGACAGTCTGCAGGGATCGTTGGACGTATCCTACGGGCACCTGCTCGCGCACGGTGACGGGACGCAGTATCGCAATGTCGCCACGCCAATAGCTCCGGACAATGCGTTCATCCCCTCATCGACCAACCCGGCGCTGGACGTCGCGACTATCGCGGCCAACAATCCGCCCAAGCCGGGGAATCCCGCATTCACACTCGGCCGCAACTACGCGGACATTGGCAATCCCTTGCTGCGCTCCAAGAACGACCTGTGGCGCATGGTCCTGTCGCTCAAGGGCAGGATCGCCGGCACCTGGACGTGGGACGCCTACTACCAGTTCGGTCACAACCGGTTCGAGGTGGACGCGGACAACAACACCATCAATGCGAACATTGCAGCCGCCATCGACTCGGTGAGGAATTCCGCTGGACAGATCGTGTGCCGCAAGAACCTTACCACCGTGACGATGCCGGGCTGCGTGCCTCTCAACCCGTTCGGCAACCAGATCAGTGCCGCCGCGCACGCCTACGTCGTAGGGACATCGGTACAGACGGACGTCACCACGGAGCACGTCGTCGCCGGCAACGTCCAAGGCGAACCGTTCTCCACCTGGGCAGGCCCGGTGTCCGTGGCCGGAGGTGTCGAGTACCGGAGCGACAAAATCGACGGTAGCGCCGATCCGATCTCGCAGAATCTGGGGTTCTTCGTCAACAACGCCCAGAACATCAACGGCAAGGTGGACGTCACCGAAGGTTACGCGGAATCGGTCATACCCCTGCTGAAGAACCTCCCGCTCGCCCGCAGTGTCGATTTCAATGGCGCCGTGCGCCGGACGCATTACGACCGCAGCAGCCCGACGTCCGGCTCGTCCGACGTGAGTACGACGACCTACAAGGTGGGGCTGACCTGGCAGGTCATCGACTCCTTCCGCATCCGCGGTACCAAGTCGCGTGATATCCGGGCACCCAACGTCAGCGAGCTCTTCGGGCCCAACACCAGGACTTTTGGCATCCTGAACGACCCCTACAATGGCGGCACGCAGACCAACCCCGTGGTCGTTTCCGGCGCGAACGCCAAGCTCGTTCCGGAAGTGGCCGATACGTGGACCGCGGGCTTCGTAGTGCAGCCAGCTGTGGAGGGACCGTTGGGCCGGCTGCAGATGTCGGTGGACTACTACAACATCGACCTGAAGGATGCGATCGGCAATCTCGGTGCCCAGACCATCGCCACCCGCTGCTACCAGGGCGCACAGGAGTTCTGTTCGCTCATCACCCGTGATTCGAACACCATCATTACGCAGATCAACGACGTCCTCCTCAACGTCAACAAGCAAATCACGCGAGGTGTCGATTTCGAGCTCGCCTACCGGCAGCCCATGGGCCGCCTCGGCAATACCGACTTCCGTTTCCTCGGCACGTATGTCTCGAATCTGATCACGGTGGATTCCGCCGGTCCGCTCGACCGCGCCGGACAAACCGGTCTGCGGGCCGGCACGATCCCGGGCATTCCCCGCTACACGCTGGATTCGCTCATCAACTGGGCCCGCGGCGGCTTCAGCACCAACCTTCACAACCGCTTCATCCCCGCCGGCACGTACAACGTGGCCTTCATCGGCCCCGACCAGCCCGGTTACAGCATCACCAACACCGCCAGCTCCAACACGAACCACGTGAAAGCGGCCCTGTACACGGATCTTCTCGTGCAATACGAATTTCCGGCGCGCAGCGGCAAGAGCAGTTTCACCGTTTACGGCGGCGTCGATAACCTGGCGAACGTGGATCCCCCACGGGTACCCGGTGCCAACGGCACGGGCAACAACGTACTGTTCGATCCCATCGGCCGGATGTGGAAGCTGGGTGTCCGCTACAGGCAATGACCCCGAAACGCAAACAAAAGGGAGCGCCACCGGGACTGCCCTCCATGCAGGATGCCCGCAAGCTCTTCCTCGACAGCCGCCGTTACCACGCAGCGGGCTCGAGGGAGGATCTGAACTTCCAGTTCACGAGCGCCGTCATGGCGCTCGGCCGCCGCTGGCGCAATCGCCTGAACGAGGAGCTCGCCGCTATTGGTCAGACCCAGGCGCGCTGGGAGTCCTTGTTCTGGATCGAGATCGCCAGGGGACGGGCCACTCAACGCGAGCTTGCGCAGCGGGTCGGCATCGAGGGCCCGACCTTCGCGCGTATGTTGGACCGGCTCGAAAAGGAACGTCTGGTCGAGCGCCGGGTCTCGAAATGGGACCGGCGCACCAAGACCATCGCGCTGCGCAAGGGCGCGGCGCCGCGCCTGCAGGAGATCAGTGACATCACAGACCGGTTGCGCACGCGACTGCTGGATGATGTCGAGCCCGCGGAGCTGGCCGCTTGCATTGCGGTAATCCGACGCATCCTGGCGAAGTTGCAGACTCTTTAAGTAACCGGGCCCGTGAGCCCCGCTGCCACCATGTAGTCGAGCGTGTGCTCGTAGCGCTCCCGCACGATCTGCACGTGCAGCCACTGCTCGCAGTACGAAACAGACGGCAATGCCAACAGGCGGGACATCAGGCGGTTGAAATCGCGCAGTGAGTTGAAGCTCAACGTGGCGATCATGTCATAGCGACCGACGGTACGTGCCAGGAATTCCAGCTCGGCCTCCGCGCGCAGCATCCGGGTCACGTCCTGCAGATCACTCGAGGCGTTCAGGCCGATACCGAACAACAGATCGTCCACCATGTCGGAGCGCTGTGGGATGGCACCGATCTGCATCACACCCGACTCCAGGAGCCGCTGCACCCGGATGCGCACACCACTCAAGGAGAGGCCGACGTTCTGCGCCAGATCGGCATAACTGGTACGGCCGTCCTGCTGCAGGCGCTTGATGATGTTGATGTCGAATTCGTCGAAGCTGTAGCTCAGCGACTCCGGCTCCGCACCCAGGAAGAAGCTGTTGAGAATGCGCTCATACACCAGGACCTGCACTTCCCTCACGCCGCTCAACGCGCGGATCATGCCAACCTGCTGACGCAGCTCCGTCATGGTGCGCAGCTCCGTCTCCACGACGATCTGGTGCGCACCGACGGTATTGGAGATGAAGACCAATGACTCCTCGCGCTGCAGAGCTTCCAGGATCGGCTGCGCGGGACCGCTGACCTTGATGGACAGGTGGGCCGAGATCGTGAGGCCCAGGACCCGCGGATGAGGCGCCGCGATCACGCGCAGCTCACCCGACTGGAACATAGGGTTGACCCGGCTCGCGACGTAGTCGCGGGTCGTATTCAGCTCACGAGCGATGTCCGAGTAGGAAGCGCGTCCATCCCGACGCAGAATGCCGATGATCTTCTTGGTCAGCTGATCCATGAAAAAGCGGAAGAGGCGGAGCTGAGATCGGCATCATATAAAGAAATCTCAAGAAAACCACCTGCAAATGCGCGGCGTGCGCCGCGGGATTTACGCGCAGCTCACTGTTACTGGGGCTGCCCCTTTGATGCGACGGCCTTGGTGATCGCCGCGGCTGTCAGACTCGCACGGCGCTCGACGAGTTCCTTGCCCCACTCGAGGGCTCTCTGCTTGTCCTCGATGGAGACGCCATTGATGGTCGCCTTGTGGGCTTTGACCCGCTCTTCCCAGCGGACCAGGGCCGGATTCGTCTGCATGATGATGAGCTCGACGGACGGGTCGTCGTGGATACCGTCGCGGACCTCTTTCTTCCAGATGCCCTTTTCCCACAGATAGGAGTCGGCCGCATCCCAACTCGCGTAGTACTCCGGAATGTACCGGGCAATCGTGACGCCCCACTCCTTGTTCAGGCGCTCCGCCACGGCCTTTTCACCAGCCTGGTTACTGCCGCCGTTGTCGCTGATGAACAGGATGTTCTCGAAGCCCGCGGCCTTCATACTGCGCGCGATGTCGGCGATCAGTCCTTCGTAAACCTCCTGGTGCACGCTGATGGTGCCGGGGGAATCCATGTGACCCGACTTGCTCTCCAGGTCACCCTCTGGAACGAAAGGCACGATGGGTCCACACAAGGCATTGCCGAGCTTGCGGACAATCGCGTCGCAGGTGGCTCGCAACACGTAGTCATGCTTGCCGAGAGCAACCCAGGGCCCGTTGGGCTCGATACCGCCCGTCGGAATGATGATGGTTTTTTTGCCGGCCGCAAGCGCGTCGCGCACGTCCATCCAGGTCATTTCCTCCAGCCAGACGGTCGTGGTCGCTGACAGGGGATTGGGCGTGTCGGCGCAGTTGTAGGGACTCTTCTCGCAGCGGCTCCCGCCCATCGAGTGCGGCGCACCCGGCTCCGCGGCGAACGCGGTCAATGCCATGCAGCCGAGGGCCGCGCACGCAATCAGGTGTCTCATGGCCGTTCTCATGTTATTTCCTGGGCGGACAGACACTGGGGTCGTGGTTGAACTGCACGATGTAGGCAATCACGTCGGCCCGGTCCGTGGCGCTCTCGAAGCCCGCGAAACCCATCTTGGTACCGTTGACGTAGGCGATCGGCGACGTCAGGAACTCATCGAGTGTCTTGGGAGTCCACGTGATGCCGGAGGCTTGCATGCCATCCGAGTAGGCGAAGCCCGGCACCGTACCGGCCGGCCGGCCGATCAGGCCGCAATGTTGCGGGCCCACGTAGTTCTCGGCCTGCTTGTGGCAGGCCTGGCACTGCGTGTACAGCTCTTTGCCGTGCACCGGGTCGCCTTTCACGGCCTCCTGCGAGCCGCCCGCGCCGCCGCCACTGCAACCCACCAGCAAACCCAACAGAATTCCGGCCGCAACCAGGGAACCCGGGCGACTCACGGGGCTCGAGACCATGCATCCTCCAACAGTTGAAAAGTCAGCG
>DAITMW010000057.1:0-13838 GCA_036834945.1 Steroidobacteraceae bacterium | reverse complement strand
GCGGATTGATGAACACCTGCACGAACTTCGCATTGAGCGCGCTCGAGATGGCGGTGTTCGCACCCGACTTCGGATCGGGATAGGCATCCGCGAGCCGCCGCAGGGCCTTGTACAGGGAAATCCCGGAAATCTGGCCGTTGCTCAGATGGTGAGTCGAGTCGTTGCGGATGAGCTGGGTGTACCAGGTATCGACGTCGGCATAGCCCGCGATCAGCCCTTCCGCGGAATCAGGCGATACCTTCAACCGCAGGCGCATGTCACGGATGAGTTGAAAGGTCGGGACACCCAGGTTCATCCAGGGAATCACCAGGTCATGGATCGGTTCCGTGGTCAGTACACCATTGACGATCTTGCCGTGCAGGCGGCGGACCAGCGACTTGCCCCAACGGGTGTCGATACGCTGCGAGCCGCCCGCCATGACCTTGTTGCCGGTGGCATCGGTCAACAGCCGGTCGAGCCCGCGGTACACCGTCACCTGCACATCGCTGTCGTTGTTGAGATTGTCGACGCCCGTGACCTCGATCATCAGGCGGTTGTAGCGGTTCTGGGCGATCGCCTTGTTCTCGAAGATGTATTCCACACCATCCGGACCACGGAAGCCGATGATGCAGCCCAATGCCCGGTAGAGTTGATTATCGATCCCCTTCTCACCGTCCGGATGCGTGAAATCGTGCGGCCCCACCTTGCCATCCAGGTTCAGGCCATAGGAGAGCGGACCGCCCGCCTCGTGGAAGGGGAAGGAGTCGGGGTCGGGTGTCGGCAGCCAGGTCTGGATCTCCTGTTTCAGCTGCGTGTCGACGACGGAGCGCTTGCCACCCTTGGCCGGAAACAACACGGCGTACTGCTCGCGAGGACCGTCGTTGTAGCCTTGCGGACATTCGGTCTTGCCGTCCGGAGTCTGGTAGATGGCCCAATAGAGATCTGTCAGGACATAACCGATCGTTCCGTTCCGAGGGGCCGCCGTGGCGGTCTGCGCCCCGCCCGCATCCGCATCCGCGAGCCGGAGCGCAGTGCCCAGCGCAACAGCCACGAGCCGTGCGAAGCGCGTCATAACGTGCCTCCGAAATAGTCATCCCGCAGCCAGAATGCCTTGAGCCCATCCCGCTGGCCACGCCACTCGCCGGTGCCATCGCCGTTGACATCACCCGGCTTCTTGTCGCCCGCGTAGGTATAAACGGGGCGATCGCGGTACGCCCACACGCTCAAGGCATCCGCCTGTTGGGGCGCGGCCCGATGTCCGGTTCTTGGATCGATCGACATGACGGACCAGAGGTGCCCCTTGCTGGATGCACCCTTCTCCGCGCGTACATAGGGCCAGTTCTGCCCGCACTTGACCGGATCACCGCCGCCACACATGGCAAGCCGGTAGATCTGCGTATCATCCGGATCATCACAACTGAGTTGATCGGCGGAGTCGTCGCCGCAGTTGTAAACGTACACGGTCATCCCATGAGCGTCGGCCAGAACCTGGCCGACGATCGTGTCCTGTACTGTGAACTGAGCGGGCGGCGCAGGGACCTGCTGCACATACACGTTGTGCCAGCCCGGGACATCGCTGCCTTCCTCGCTCTCGGTACGCGGGTCGACCGCATAGGTGTAGAGGGGCTTCTTCCGGAACGCCCACTGCCGCACACCGGCGCCGCGCTCGATCGTCGACCACTCACCCTGCGGTCGGGCCGTTTCCGGTGCGATCAGCGGGGGCCAGGTGCGCGCGCAAATCACATCGCATGCGGATTTATCGGCTGTATCCTTGTCGAACGAATAGACGGAGTAGTTCCTGGCTGTCACCAACAGCCGGCCCGTCGAAGTCGTCTTGACGGCAAATCCCGGCGGCACCTTGGACGGAGGGCCCACCGGCACCCGTATCGCCGGGGAATCACCGCCACTGCGACGGCCCGTACCCCCCATGACATCGCCCGGCGCATGGTCGAGGATGGAGGTATAGAGGGGCTGCTCGTCGTAGGCCCACTGCTTCGTACCGTCCTTACGGTCAACAATCGTCCACTTTCCGACCGGTTGCGCATCGGCCGCCGCGATGACGGGCGGCCATAACGCCGTGCAAGCGGGGCGCTTATCCAACTCCGGGAGCAACACGCCGGCCGGATACGGGCTCATGAGGCCCGCCGTCTCCTTCAACACCTCGCCGTAACAGGCGGGCTTGCCTTTCTGCTCGCCGCTGTAGCCGTTGCGCAGGCGCTTGTAGGGCCAGGAGTACAGGGTATGTCCCCTGGAGTCCGCGAACACGGGCCCTTCCAGATCGGAAGACTCAACATGAAAGCCCGGCGGCAGCGGCACAGCAACATACTCTTCCGCCGCCGAGCCGCTCGAGGTCATCCAGGGCGCGCAGGCAAGCATGCCGCAGAGCAGCCACGGCCGCCGGGTTGAACCGGGTCCACTCATACCAGGATCTCGGAAATTTCCTTCGAGGTGTTGTTGCTCTGGTCACCCCACGCGGGCATATCCAGTCCCATCAGACGCATTGCGGTCAACCCCAGGCGAGTGCCCTGGCTGCCGCCCCCGTCGATGTGCAGGCCGGTCTTGACGCGCCCGCCGGCACGACCGGCGCAGAACATCGGGATACCTTCGATGGCGTGGATCTTTGCGAACGACTGGTCGGTCGTGGCGTAGATGAACACGTTGTCGAGCATCGTGCCGGCACCCTCTTTGATCTTCGCCAACGCCCCGACGTAGTACGCCCATTCCTCCATGGCGCGCTTCGTATACCAGGAGACGTGCGGCTGGCACTTCTGGGCTTGATCCACAGCCTCCTCGTGGGTTGCGGTGTGGTGTGGCTTGTCATAGCCCTTGCGGGTCGTGCCCGAGAAGGCCGCCGCATAGAACATGTTGAAGACCCGGGCCTGGTCGCACGCGACCGCCATGAGCATCAGGTCTGTCATCATGCGGTGACGCTGCGATACCAGGTCCGCATCCAGACCCGCCGGCGCATCCTCTTTGAGCGCCGCCACCGGATGGCACGCGGCAATCGGCTCGGGCTTGGTCAGCTGCAGGTCGAAACGGCGCTCGAGATCGCGCAGGCCGGTGAAGTATTGATCCATGCGGGCGCGATCTTCAGCACCCAGCTCCTTGTTCAGCGCACGGGTGTCGTCCATGACCCCTGATAAGACACTCTTACGGACCATCACCCGTGGGTCGGGCGTGAAGTCGGGTGCGTTGGGATTCTGGAAATCCTTGCCGAACAGACGTTGGTAGAAGCGCAGTGGCGACCATTCCGGCGTCGTGACGGTGTTACCGTTCTCATAGCTGAACGTATCCCGGACATCCCCGGTCGCCGTGGCGGCCAGGTTACGGAAGCGCGTGGCGCTGCCGATTTTCTTGGAGATGGTGACATCGAGCGTCTCGCCGGGGTGATTCTGTGGCGTCAGCGGCGCGATACCGGACCGCAGAATGACCCACCCGGTGTGATGGCACAGGTTGGGCGCGGCATCCTTGAAGCACCTGAAGTTGGTGAACAGGTTGATGTGCTGCTGGATCGGCTTGAGGGGCGCGATCTCCGGCGGCAGATCGAAGTTGGGCCCGGTCTTCTTGGGCACGAAGATGGCCTCGCTCATCCCCAGGCCCCACTGCCACGTCCCGAAGCGCTGGGGAATGGCCGCACCGTTGGCCAGGGCGGTCCCGTTCTCGTTGAGGAAGCAATCGAGGAGCGGCAGCGCGACGCTCACCGCCGCACCATTCAGCATCCCGCGTAAGACACGACGCCTGTTCATGGAACTTCCTCCAGTAACCTCAGTTCGATGCGGTCATGGTGGGGGTTGGATGTTTGCCTTCCCTGACTGCCGTGAACGCGTTGCTCGAGGCCACAGCGCGCAGCAGATCGGGCAACTTGTATCCCGCTGCAATGAATCGGTTCTTGAAGTGCTCGAGTATCGCCTTGTCGGAGCCGGGTGAGAGCGGTCCGCCGATACCATAGGAGTACACGCGGCTGACGAGGCAGGCCGGCAGAGCCGGATGGTCGTGGATCGCCTGGTCGAGGCCGGCGACGTCCTTGAAGGGCTTTCCATCGAGCGTACCGCTGGTATCGAGCTCGGCGCCGTCCTCGGTGGCACGGTACTGCCCGGCACCGTCGAAGTGTTCGAACGCATACCCGATGGGATCCATGATCTTGTGACATCCGGCGCAGGAAGCGTTCGTGGCGTGCACCTTCAGGCGCGCACGCGCCGTGCGCAGACTCGGATCCGGATCGTCCAACTTGGAGAAATCCACGTTGGGCGGCGGTGACGGCACGATCTGACACAGGAACAGCTCCCGCAGGGCCTTGCCGCGGCGCGTGACGGAGCTGCGCGCCGGATGCGCATGAGCCGACAGGAAACTGACTTGCGTCAACAGACCGGCGCGGTGGTCGTCCGGTGAGAACTCGTAAGGCACCCAGCCATTCACCGTCGGTACGCCATAAATGGCGGCGAGGTTCATGGACATGAAGGTCTTGCGCGTGGTGAACAGATCGCGGTAGTCCTGATCGCGCGTGATCAGGTGATCGATCACGGTGCGCAGGGTCTGCTCGCGGGCATCAGCCAGCGTCGCACCGGTGACCGCCGGATACTTCTGGGGGTCCTTCGCCAGGCTGTCGAAATCGTTGAAGCCGAACATGTCGTCGAAGAACGCGCGCATGCCGTCCTCGAGGCGCGGGCTGGCCAACATGGCGTCGACTGCTTTCTCCCGCCCCTTGCGGGTGTACAGATCCCCCGTCTCCGCCGCATGCAACAAGGCATCGTCGGGCGCGGCGTTCCACAGAAAGTAGCTCAGGCGCGCCGCCAGTGAGTAGGCATCCAGGCGCCGCCGGCCCGGATGGTCCGGGTCCGGCTCGGCGGTATCGATCACGAACAACGCATCGGGGCTGACCAGCATCCCCTCGAGCGCGATGCCCAGTCCCGCATAGAAATCCTTGAGTTTGTCCGCGGCGGTGCCGGCCTGGTCGACCATCCTCCGCAGCCGCGCCGGATCCACCGGGTGGCGAAACCAGAGGCGACCCGTCTGTGCGAGGAATTTGCCGGCACAGGAAGCGTCCGGCGCTTGGTCCGAAGCCGGCTTGCAGGGGATGAGGTAGTCGCGATGGTCCTCGTCGACGACCTTTGCGGCGACTGCCGCGGCGGCCTCCTGGATCTGCTGCAGTTGATCGGAAGTGATTCCGATCGAAGCAGCCCCCGACTCCAACAGGCCGCCCGTGCGCGTCAACGGTGGCAGAGGCGACGGCACCGCATCGGCGATATCGGCACCAAACAGGTAGCTCAGCGTGAGCGAATACTGCTTGCCCGACATGAGCCGGACGCGCAATGGCGACGCGCTGCCCTCCGGCTCACCAGTGCTCCTGGAGCAGCCGACCAGCACGAGTGCGGCTGCCAGGACCGCCAACGCCGTACCGCGCAAGTTCACCGCCATTGCCTCATCCTCCTGTCCGTCACAGGGCCCGTCACAGCCGGAAGCGGAATCCAGCGGTGAAGACCCTGCCCAGCGAATCGTAGTCCGCCGGATTCGTGGTCACCGTATCGAACGGCAGGCCGCTGGGTCCGCCGGCGACGATGACCGGATCGCGGTTCGTCAAGTTGCGTATGTTTAAGAACAAGTTCAGCTCGGAATTATCATCCTTGCCCAGCGCGACGGTATAGCCGACCGACAGGTCAAAGAATAGCTCGCCCGGCAGGTGGTTGTCGTTGATGGTCGGATAGTTGAGCTGGTCCGAGGTACTCCGGTTCACCGGGCAGCCGGAGGTGCACTCGATCAGGTTATTGCCGTATTTGCCCGCGCTGACGCCGCGTGCGGCCAGCGTGGCCGTAAACGGATTCAGCGAATAGGTCAGCGACGCATTCCAGCGCCACCTTGGCGTACCCGCCGAAGTGTTCACGCCGGACACGTCCAGCGGCGGCGTCAGAGTGTTGTTCGTATAGTTCTTGAGGAAGTTCGTGCCCAGCAGGCGAATGGCAACGTCTCCGTTCCAGGATGAGACCAGGCGCGAGAGCGATGTGCGATAGCTGGTCTCGTAATCGATGCCGCGCACGAGCTGCTCGGCGAGGTTGAACGGCTGAATCAGGATCGCGTTGCGCTCCACACCGGCGCCGCTGTTCAACGGTGCTCCGCCATTGATCGCCTGGCATTCCACCTGGTTACCCTGGAAGCACAGATCGACGATGTTCTGCGCGGTGAGGACGTTGATGGCGTCCTTCAGATCGATATTCCAATAGTCGACCGAGACGCTGAATCCCTTTACCCACGAGGGCTGGTAGACGAAGCCCGCATTGGTGGAATTGGCGACCTCCGGTTTGAGGTTGAGATTGCCGGTGGTCGTGCCTTCGTAGGCGACCGGCAGCTTCGTCGACTCATCCACTACCGTGTTGTTGACCTTGGAACCCGCGTTGAACAGCTCGTTCAGATTGGGCGCCCGGATGTCGCGCGAGCGGGTCGCACGGATCATCAGATCTTCGATCGGCCGCCAGGTCAGGCCGCCTTTCCAGGTCGTGACGCGACCCGAGACGCTGTAATCCGTGAAGCGCACCGCCCCGTTGAGATTGAGCGCACGTGCGAACGGCAGATCGGTCGCCAGCGGCACATCGGTCTCGAGAAATTCTTCCGTGACGTGGTAGCTGCCGAAGGTGGGGCGATAGTTACCGGCAAAGTATTGGCCCGCGAGGTCCGCTGCGGTGGAATCGCCGTCCACTGACTCTGTCCGTCGCTCGATACCCGTCGCGAACGACACGGGACCTGCCCAGTCGGACACCGGGCTACCGCTGATATCGGCTGCCGCTACGTTCTGTACGAATGTCTGGTCCCGGTGCGGAACTCCCGTGACGTAGTTCTTGGCCGCCTGCGAGTTGACCCCGATGCCGAACGGGTTATAGGGCACGCAACCGTCATTTGGATGGGTCAGCGTCGAGCGGCACACGATGGCGCCGGTCGTCGGACTGACGACAGCATCGACGGCCTGAGCGTATTTGACCAGGTTCACCGAATGGGTGGCGGTCTCGACGCTGTTGGTCTGGCCGGCCTGGTAGTAGGCCTCCCAGGTATAGGTCTTGTCGAACAGGTCGACTTTGCCGTCCAGGCCGATGACATTGCGGAACGTCTTGCGCTCGTCCTGAATCTCGACGGTGCCCAGATCCTGGTTCCACGTGCCCATGACGATCGACGACAGTCCCAACGCCTGCGCTTGCGCCGCGACGGCTGTGGGCAGATAGGGGTTGGTGGGGGACACGCTGAGACCACCGAAGTATTCGTTCGGATAGGCGTGCGACAAGTCGTTGCTGTTGTACCACATCGACTGCACGTAGACTTCCGTGTTGTCCGTGATATCGAAGCTGGCACGGCCGAACACGTTTTCCTCGGTCATTTTCGGCTCGATCGACTGGCCGACCAGGTGCAGCGACGCATCCTGCCAGGAGCCGCCCTGCACGAAGCTGCCGGACGACAGCGTGCCGTAGTTGAATATGTACGGCGAGCCATTCGGACCGAAGGCAATGCCATTGAGCCGGGTGCTCACGGTTTTGGTGGGGTCGCTGGGAAACCTGCCACCCACGATGATCCCGCCGGGTGTCGCATTGGCCGCGGCGATCTGCGACAGCAGCAGGCGCTGCGGCTGTCCGTTGGTGTTGTTGAAGCTCGGATTGTTGACGACTTGCCAGCCGAGCTGGTTCCAGGGACGGTCACCCGTCAGAACCCCGCCCTGCTGCGTGATCTGACCGCTCACCAGGATGTGCCCACGGCCTTCCGCGAAAGTCGTCCCACCCGTGAGCGCTGCCTTGTACTGCGGATCATCGCCATAATTGGTGAGTCCGCCGGAGACCTCGCCCTTCAATCCCGTGAATTTCTTGTCGAGGATGAAGTTGACGACGCCGGCTACCGCGTCCGAGCCGTAGGCCGCCGACGCACCACCCGTCACTACCTCCACCCGCTGGATGAGCTGCGCGGGGATGCTGTTGATATCCACCAGGCCCGTGACCGTCGAGGGTACGGAGCGGTGACCGTCGATCAACACCAGGGTCCTGTTGGTGCCCAGGTTTCGCAGGTTGACGGAGCTGGTGCCCGCGGTTCCCGTGCTGACGTTCTGTGTGCTGCTCTGGGGCGTGTAGTTGCCCGAGAAGGCCGGCAGGGTCGTCAGGTAGTCGATCAGGTTGGGCGTCGCCTGTTGCTGGAGTTGTTCGCTCCCAACAACGGTCAATGGCGTCGGCGCCGTATAGCCATCGCGAACGATGCGACTACCCGTCACGGTCACTTCGTGCAGCTCCTGCAAACCGGAACCACCGTCAGCATCCCCCGCCGGAGAGGTCCCTCCGGCCTCGGTGGCAGGTCCCGCCACTGTAGCCTCCGCGGCCGCCGGTGCCGCGTCGGTCTCCGCCCCTGTCGCCTGTGCAGACTGAATGCCTGCCGTTGCCATCACCGCGGTGAATACAACCACCGCCCCTGCGTTAGACCCTGCTCGCCCACTGCCCTGTCGACCGAGACCCGCAACACCGTCAATTTTCGAGCTCATCCGCCACCCTGAATCTCTTGTTTCTGGTTTGTATGGTCGAAGGCAGCCTCCCCTCCAAGTTGCACCTCATGAGTGCACGAACTGAATATTCGCGACTAAAATGGTGCAACTGGCTGCGTTTCTGCATATATACTAGGCCTGTTCAAACAAATTGCAAGCGCGTGCAGCAGAGACGGGATAATCTGCGGTCACGGGCGGGACTACAGTCCCGCCTCCAGTCCGCTGGGGAGCGTCCGGATGAGCCTTGATGTGTTGGTTTTGGTGGGGTACGCCCTCGGGATGCTGGCGCTGGGCTGGCTGGGCATGCGCCGCTCCCGCAACCAGGAGGATTTTCTCGTCGCCGGGCGCAACCTGGGCCCTGGCATGTACATGAGCACGATGGCCGCCACAGTGCTGGGCGGCGCCTCCACGATCGGTTCAGTGCGGCTGGGCTACGTGCATGGGCTCTCGGGGCTGTGGCTCTGCACCACCATCGGCCTCGGCATCGTCATCCTCAACCTGTTCCTGGCGAAGCCTCTGTTGAATCTACGGATTTTTACGGTCACGCAGGCGTTGGAACGTCGTTACAACCCCGTAACACGCCGGGTCAGCGCGTTGATCATGTTCGCCTACGCTCTGATGATCGGCGTCGTCTCAACCTTGGGAATCAGCACGGTTATGCAGGTTTTCCTGCACCTGCCGTTCGCATTGGCGGTACTGCTCAGCGGTGGGCTGGTGGTCGCCTACTCCACGGTCGGCGGGATGTGGGCACTGACACTGACCGACATGGTGCAGTTCATCATCAAGACCATCGGCATGATATTGTTGCTCTTGCCAATCTCCTTGCACCGTGTTGGCGGGTGGGATGAGCTCATGGCCAGGCTTCCTTCCAGCGCTTTCAGCCTGACGACGATCGGGTACGACACGATCATCACGTACGTGCTGATCTACACGTTTGGCGTGTTGATCGGCCAGGATATCTGGCAACGGGTCTTCACCGCCCGTAACCCCACCGTCGCCCGCTACGCCGGCACAGTCGCGGGAGTCTATTGCGTGCTCTACGGTACGGCCACGGCACTGATCGGCATGTGCGCGAAAGTGCTCCTGCCGCACCTCGATAACGTCAACAATGCATTTGCCGCGATCATCCAGGTAGCGCTGCCCGAGGGAATTCGCAGCCTGGTGATCACCGCCGCCATGGCGGCAATGATGTCGACGGCCAGCGCCGGATTGCTCGCGGCCTCCAGCACGCTTTCCGAGGATCTGTTGCCCGTAGTGCGCGGTGGCAGGCCCTCCGGACTGAGCATCACGCGGATCTGCGCCCTCTGTACGGGCGTCCTGGTGTTGGCGACGGCACTGGCCGTGAGCGACGTTCTCAGCGCGCTGACACTGGCCTACAACCTGTTGGTCGGCGGCATGCTGATCCCGCTGCTCGGTGCCATTTTCTGGAAGCGTGCGACGCCTGCCGCGGCAATGACCAGCATGATCCTGGGCTGCGCGACGGCTACTGCTTTCATGTTGAAGGACGGCATCGATGCCAACACGCCCATCTACTACAGCCTGGCCGCCGGACTGGCCAGCTTCGTAGCCGTGAGCGTGCTTTCCCAACAGCCCGCGGCGGTGGCAGCGAATGCCGCGCGGGCTGAGAATCCATTTTGAGTCAGGGGTAAATGATGATCGATCGCGAGAATCTGCAACGGCTGCGTGAGAAATACAGCCAGGGACAGGATGGCGGGACCTTCGATCCCCGCTTTCGCCGGGTTGTGGATCGCCTTTTCAGCAACGGCACGCGCAGCGCGCCCTATTCGGGTGTACCCACGTTCCTGGCGGCACCGTATCTGCCGGAAGCGGCCTCGAGCGCAGACTTTCTGGGACTGCAGGTTGCCATGATCGGAGTGCCGATGGACCTCGGCGTCAGCAATCGCGCCGGCGCCCGCTTCGGTCCGCGCGCGCTCCGGACCATCGAGCGCATCGGTCCCTACAATGAAGCGCTCGATTGCATGCCGGTAGGTGATCTGAAAGTCGCGGACATCGGCGACATCCCCTTCAGAAGCCGCTACTCGCTCGAAGGTTGCCAACAGGACATCGAGGAATTCTTCGCGCGCATGAAGCGTGCGGAAGTGGCACCACTGGCGGTCGGCGGCGATCACTCGATCACGCATCCCATCCTGCGCGCGTTGGGTCGCGAGCAACCTGTCGGCCTCGTGCACATCGACGCCCATTGCGACACCGGCGGTGAATACGACGGCACCAAATTCCACCACGGGGGCCCGTTCCGCAACGCCGTTCTCGACGGCGTATTGGATCCGCAGCGCTGCATCCAGATTGGTATTCGCGGCTCGTCCGAGTATCTATGGGAGTTTTCCCGCGATGCCGGCATGACCGTGGTCCACGCGCAGGAGGTTGCCAGCATGGGTTGCGAGGCTGTCGTCGCCAAGGCGCGCGAGGTCATCGGCGACGGCCCGGTGTATGTTTCGTTCGATATCGACAGCCTGGATCCCGCGTTTGCCCCAGGAACGGGCACGCCTGAGATCGGCGGCCTCACCACGCGCGAAGCCCTGCGGATCCTGCAGGGTCTCAAAGGGCTCAACGTGATCGGCGGCGACGTCGTGGAAGTGGCCCCGCAATACGACAATACGACCAACACGGCCCAGGCGGGCGCCCAGATGTTGTTCGAGATTCTCAGCCTGATGGTGTACAGCCCTGCCATTGGCCGCCGCCGCTGAAGAGGTCGACAGTGAAATCGCGGAATTCGGGTTTCAAACCGAAGCGAGGCGCGCGCGTGCCCGGTATGCGGCTCGCAACAGTGCTTCTCGTCCTGTGTGTGCCGGCACTGGCGGCAGCGGAAACAGCCGCGGAGCGCGGCAAATATCTCACCACGGCCGGAAATTGTGGGGCCTGCCATACGGCGCCGGGTGGCAAGCCAATGGCCGGTGGTCTCGCCTTCCAGACGCCATTCGGCACGATCCACTCGACCAACATAACACCGGATGCCCAGACGGGAGTCGGCAGGTGGACGCTCGCGCAGTTCCAGCAGGCGTTGCGTCTGGGCGTCAGCGTGGGGAGCGGGCATCTCTACCCGGTTTTTCCCTACACATCGTTCACGAAGGTGACCGACGATGACGCGGCGGCGATCTTTGCGTACCTGAAGACACTTCCCGCCGTCACGCAGGCGCCACCGCCGAACGACATGTCATTCCCCTATAGCCAACGCTGGCTGCTATCGGCTTGGAATGCCCTGTTCTTCACGTCTGGTCCCTACAAGCCGGACCCGGCCAGGCCGGCGGAATGGAATCGCGGCGCCTACCTCGTGGAAGGGCTGGAGCACTGCTCCGCCTGCCATTCACCCCGCAACTCACTGGGGGCGGAGCGCTCCGGAATGGCCCTGACAGGCGGCGTTTATACGGACAAAGTATCGGCGGACGCCCTGCGCACCTGGTCGGCACCCAACCTCACGGGCGCCTCCAACGGACTGGCCTCCTGGTCGGTCGAAGAGCTCGCGGCTTACCTGAAAACGGGGAAAAATTCCGCGGCGGCCACTTTCGGACCGATGAACGAAGTCATCCTGAACAGTACGCAGTATCTGACCGACGCCGATCTGCATGCGATGGCGACGTATCTCAAGAGCCTGCCGGCCAATCCTGGCGAGCTCAATACGGCCGCCGGCGAAGAAATCACCACCGCCGGCTCCGCTGTCTACGACGTACATTGCGGCACCTGCCATGAGCCGACGGGAATGGGCTCGGACGACTCCGGTCCGCGGCTGGCCGGCAGCCTGGTGGTCCAGGCCCCTGATCCCTCCTCGCTGATCAACGTCATCCTCTACGGTCCCCAGTTGCCCCAACCGGCACCGCCGGTGGGCGGCTGGAAAAAAATGGATCCTTTCGGCGAGAAGTTGAGCGACGACGAGATCGCGCAGCTGGCGAGCTACCTGCGCGGCGCGTGGGGCAACCAGGGCGGCGAAGTCACAGCGGCGCAGGTCGCCAAACAGCGATAAAAAGGTGAGCAAACCGATGTTGACCTGTGGCGAGCTGCTGGTGCGGCTCCTGGAACAGTTGGGTGTGGATACCGTGTTCGGTATTCCAGGCGTACACACGGTGGAGTTGTATCGTGGACTGCCAGCGACGCGGATCCGCCACATCACACCGCGCCACGAGCAGGGGGCCGGTTTCATGGCCGACGGGTACGCCCGCGTCAGTGGCAAGCCCGGCGTCTGTTTCATCATCACCGGCCCCGGGATGACCAACATCCTGACCGCCATGGGACAGGCCTACGCCGACTCGATTCCGATGCTGGTCATTTCCAGCGTCAACCGCACCGAACAGTTGGGAATGGGCGGTGGGCGCCTGCACGAGCTGCCTTCGCAACGCACCATGACGGCAGGTGTCACCGCATTCAGTCACACGCTGATGCGACCGGACGAGTTACCGGAGGTCCTGTCACGGGCGTTTGCTGTGTTTGCGAGCGCACGCCCGCGGCCAGTGCACATCGAAATTCCAACGGACGTGATCACGGCATCCGCCGACCATGTCAGACGCAAGCCCGGTGCACTACCCAAGCGCCCCCTGCCCGCGTCGGACGCGATTATCCTGGCGGCGCAGGCACTGCGGAAAGCCCGGCAGCCCCTCGTACTTCTAGGCGGCGGCGCGGTGGATGGCGCCTCTGAAGCGCTCGCGTTGGTCGAAGCACTCGATGCCCCTACGTGCTGCACGATCAACGCCAAAGGATTGCTCCCCAAGAATCATCCCTTGTCCCTGGGATCCAATCAATCACTGGTGCCGGTCCGCGAGCTCGCCGCGCAGGCCGATGTCGTGTTGGCGATCGGCACGGAACTGGGCGAGACGGACTATGACGTGGTGTTTGATGGGCAATTCCACCTCAATGGAACCCTCATTCGCATCGATATCGATCCCGAGCAGTTGAACCGGAATTTCCCGGCGGACATCGCGATTGTCGGCGACGCAAGGATGACGATGCGGGCTCTCCTCGGTGCCTTGGGCGAGGCCGTGGCCTCTCGTCGGGCCGCCGCTGAAACTCCGGGAGCGCGGCGTGTCGCAGCTGTCAGAGCCCAACTCGAAGCGCAGTGGCCGGCGGCGTGGCGCGGCCAACGCCGTGTCCTGGATACTTTGCAGGCGAGCCTGCCTGATGCTCTCGTCGTTGGAGACTCGACGCAGCCGGTGTACTCAGGAAATCACCTGTTCGAGGCAACGCGGCCGCGCTCCTGGTTCAACTCTTCCACGGGCTACGGCACGCTCGGCTATGCCCTGCCGGCTGCGGTGGGCGCCAAGTTGGCCGCTCCGGACCGGCCTGTGATCGCACTGATTGGCGACGGCGGCATTCAATTCACGCTACCGGAGCTTGCCTCGGCAATCGAAGCCGACGC
>DAITMW010000056.1:4026-28747 GCA_036834945.1 Steroidobacteraceae bacterium | reverse complement strand
CACCCGCCTGTGCCGGTGCGAACCGTTGCTCTCGAACCAGAGCAACAAGTGGGACGAGCTGCGACAGGTAAGGCTTTCCGCTCGGGGCGGACTTGCACAGTGCTGCCTGCAACCCATTGTCCCTGGGTAGTACAAACTAGGGTCCGAGGTAACCCGGAACGCGTGTCGAACACCGCAGGCGACGCCAGGACTCACTTTACACGAACCGTGCGTCGCGCGCAGTGGTGGGGGTGTGCGCAGGGCGAGGCCCGCGCTGGCGTGTCGCTTGCAGCAGTGGTTGTGGTGCGCAGGGTGAAGCCCCGCTGAAGTGTCGCTCGCACTGGTGGGGTTGTGGTGTGCGAAGGGCGAGGCCCGCGCTGGCGTGTCGCTTGCAGCAGTGGATTGTGGTGCGCGAAGGGCGAGGTCCGCGCTGGAGTGTCTCTTGCGGCAGTAGGGTCTGGTGCGCGGGGCGAGGTCGCGCTGGAGTGTCATGCGCATCGCGGGGGCGGGCGCGCAGAGCGGGGTGTAGCGCAGGCATGCCTCGCGCGCGGGGCACTGCGCCAACCTACAGTTCGAGTTGCTGGCCCTTCTCGATCGCGCCTTCGACCTTCTCGCGCAGGGCGCGGACCCGGGAGGTGGCCTCGGTTTCGAGCTTGGCGTCGTGGTTCTTCAGGCGCATGAGCTCGTTGGCCAGGTTGAGGGCGACCATCACGGCGATGCGGTCGAGACCTACGACCTTGCCGCTGTCGCGAACCTCGCGCATGCGGCTGTTAAGAAATTCGGCGGTATCCAGGAGAGCGGTGCGCTCCTCGTACGGACACGCGATGACGTATTCCTTCTCCATGATCCGCACGCTCACGCGTGCTTGCTCTTGCTGGCTCATGAGCCGTGCTCCAGAGTTTTCAAGCGGCCGATCATAGCCTCGACGCGCGTGCGGACCTGTTCGTTTTTCTGTAGGAGATTGGCTCGCTCGCCGGCCAGCGACTCGTGTCGTTGGCGCAACGCGCGATTCTCTTCCTTCAGGTGTTCCACGGTCGCGACCAGCTCTTCGATGCGTTTGGCGAGTCGCATCAGCTCGAGATCGAGCTGTGTTTTTGTGGTGTCGCTCATGTTTCGGACTATAGAGAGGCGGACGCAGCGGTGCAAACCATTCAGGCATAATTGCCCCCAGACATGAGCCAGACGACTTACACCGAGATCCAGCGGGTCCTCACCGATGAGCGTTCGATGACGGACGCCTCCGAGGCGCACGGCACTTTGACCGGGTGTCTGTGCGCGGCCATCGGTTACCGCTTCGAGGATTGGCTGCTCGAGATACTTCCCGAGGGACGCGCCCAACCGCTGGCGACGGCCGCGCTGCGCGCGCTCTACCAGGAGACGTCGGGAGCGCTGGAAGGCTCCGAAATGGACTTCGACCTGCTGTTGCCCGAGGACGAGGCGTCACTCGACATGCGCACGGGTGCCCTGGCCCAGTGGTGTCAGGGTTTCCTATACGGTCTCGGTGGCAGTGCCATCCAGGACACCAACGGGCTGCCGGGCGAGGTTGGCGAGATCGTGCGCGACCTGTCCGAAATCACCCGGGTCGGGGTCGACGATGGGCAGAGTGTAGAATCGAACGAGAGCGCCTACGCCGAGCTCGTGGAGTTTGTACGGGTCGGCGTGCAGCTTGTTTTCGAGGAGCTCAGCCCGTTACGCAACCAACCCCTCTCCCCAGGCGCGCCGCTGCATTGAAGGACCGCCCTGTATTGGATCGCGCGGAGTTCGCGCGGCGCCGCCGACAGCTGATGCGTCTGATGGGGCGCGATTCCATCGCAATCGTGCCCGCGGCCCCCGTTCGGCAGCGCAATAACGACGTGGAATACGCGTACCGTCAGGACAGCGACTTTCACTACCTCACCGGGTTTGGTGAGCCGGAGTCCGTAGCCGTTCTGATACCGGGCCGCGAGCAGGCCGAATACATCCTCTTCGTGCGCGACCGGGACCCCAAGCGTGAGACATGGGATGGGCGCCGCGCGGGTCCGAAAGGAGCAACACGCGATCACGGCGCGGACGACGCGTTCCCCATCACTGACATTGACGAGATCCTTCCTGGCCTCCTCGAGAGCCACACAAAGGTGTTCTACGCGATGGGGGTGTATCCCGACTTCGACCAGCGCGTCGTGGGTTGGGTGAACGGGCTACGCACGCAGTCGAGTCACGGTCGCAACCTCCCGCAGGAGATCGTGGCTCTAAATCACGTACTGCACGATATGCGGCTCTATAAGTCGCGCGCTGAGATGGATCTGATGCGCGAGTCCGCGCGTATCGCGGCCGGCGGGCATGTCCGAGCGATGAAGTACTGTCGTCCTGGACGTAAGGAGTACGAGGTCATGGCGGAGCTCGTTCACGAGTTCCGTATCCACAATGCCGATACTTCCTACCACCCCATCGTGGGTGGGGGCGCCAACAGCTGCATTCTGCACTACCGGGACAACAATCAGCCGTTGCAGGACGGCGATCTGCTGCTGGTGGATGCAGGGTGCGAGTACGAGTGTTACGCATCGGACATCACGCGGACATTTCCTGTTAACGGGCGCTTTACGCCGGAGCAGCGGGCGGTCTACGAGGTCGTCCTCGAGGCCAATCGGGCCGCTATCGCGGCCGTACGGCCTGGTAATGACTGGAACGCCCCGCACCTGGCGGCGGTGAAGGTGGTGACCCAGGGGTTGGTGAAGCTGGGGTTGTTGAAAGGGCGGGTCGCGAAACTCGAGCGCGAAGGGGCCTATCGCCGTTTCTTCATGCACCGCACCGGCCACTGGCTTGGCATCGATGTTCACGATGTGGGTGATTACAAAATCGGCGATGCCTGGCGCGTGCTCGAGCCTGGGATGGTGATGACGATCGAGCCTGGCATCTACATCCCGGCGGGCAGCCGCGGCGTGCCCAAGAAGTTCCATAACATCGGTATCCGCATCGAGGACGACGTCGTGGTGACCAAGACCGGTGTGGAGGTGCTCACGGCGGGTGCGCCTAAGAGCGTTGAGGAGATCGAGGCCTTGATGGCGGCGTGATCATGGAGGTCGATGTCGCCATTGTCGGTGGAGGAATGGTCGGCGCGAGCCTGGCGCTCGCCCTGAGGGGTGCGAACGCTCGTGTATTGGTGATCGAGGGTGTCGCGCCCAATTCGAGCGCGCAGCCGAGTTTTGATGACCGCACCACGGCGTTGGGTAACGCGAGCCGGCGAATCTTTGACAGTCTTGGGGTGTGGGCCGCCGTGGCGCCACAGGCCGCCGCGATTCGCACGATTCATGTCTCCGATGCCGGACGATTCGGGTTCGCGCGCCTGCGGGCCGAGGAGCAGGGCATCGATGCCTTCGGCTACGTTGTGGCCAACAGGGTGATCGGCGCGGCGGTGTGGGAGAAGCTTCAGTCGTCGCCTGGCATCGCTCTGAGGGTTCCCGCGACCGCTGAGAACATCGAAATCAGGGAAGCGGGGGCGACGCTCACCGTCATTGGCGGTGATGGCAACCGTGAGGAAGTCAGGGCCGGTTTGCTCGTGGCCGCGGACGGGGCGCATTCGAGTGTTCGTGCGGCCGCCGGGATCGACGCTGGGGTGGAGGACTATGACCAGGTCGCCATCGTTGCCAACGTCGCGGCGGATCGCGCTCACGACGGCACCGCCTATGAGCGATTTACGCCGACCGGGCCGCTGGCTGTGTTGCCCCTGTACGATGGGAGCTACGGTGTTATCTGGTCCTGCCGCCCGGACGACGCCGCCGGCGTTATGTCACTCGATGACAACAGCTACCTCCGGGCGCTGCAGGCGCGGTTCGGCTGGCGCGCCGGACGGTTTGTCCGCGTAGGACGCCGGGCCTCGTATCCTTTGAAGCTGACGCGTGCCGCCGCCACCACGGCGACTCGCGCCGTGTTGATTGGGAACGCTGCGCAGGCACTGCATCCGGTTGCAGGCCAGGGTTTCAACCTTGGCTTGCGGGATGCGGCGATGCTGGCGGAGGTGATCGCCAACGCCCAGGGAGCCGACGTTGGTGCCCCAGAGTTGCTGCAACGCTTTGCGCAGTGGCGTGCCGCGGATCGTAGTGGTGTCGTCCGCTTTACGGACGGTCTCGTGAAGTTGTTCGGTAGCTCGCGACCCGGAGTGGGCATACTGCGGGATCTCGGGCTTCTGATGTTTGACCTCTCCCCACCGGCGAAGAGCGCGCTTGCGCGCGTTAGCGCGGGGTTCGGGGGGCCAAGTCCACGGTTGGCCCGGGGGTTGTCAGTGCGTGAGGAGCTATGACGGCCGACCCTACGACAGAAATGCTCGATGTCCTGGTTATTGGCGGCGGCCCTGTTGGGGCTTGTGCCGCGGCGCTATTGGCGCGCGGTGTGGGATCGTCCTCGTTCCGTGTTGCGGTGCTCGAGCCTCATCCGCCCCAGATGCCTGCGCTGGAGGCGCCGACCGACCCCCGTGTGATTGCCATCTCGCGCTCCAGCGAGCGCATTGTCCAAGCTGCGGGCGCATGGTCGGCCATCAGGCGTTTGAGTCCCTACGAGCGTATGCGGATCTGGCATGAGAGCGTTCCGCCGATATCGCCGGGGTCGCTCGTGTTTGACGCTGCCGACGTTGGCGAGCCTAACCTGGGTTATATCGTCGAGAACCGGGTGCTGCAGGCCGCGCTCCTGGATTCGTTTGTCGCCGCCGGAGGACGTATCGAGCCGGCTCACTTCGTAGGCCTTCGGATCGAGGCAGACGCGGTGACTGTGGAGACCAGCAACGGGACGTTGTCAGCCCGGCTCGTCGTCGGAGCCGATGGGGCCCAATCAGGCGTTCGTCAGGCCGTTGGCCTCACCGTGGACTCCTCTGACTACCGCCAGACCGCGATCGTGGCGACCGTAGCCACAGAGCGCCCCCATGAGAAAACGGCCTGGCAGCGTTTTATGCGCAATGGGACGCTCGCGTTTCTACCGCTCGCCGATGGGACGAGCTCGATTGTGTGGTCGGCGGACAACGACCTGGCGTCGGTGTTACTCGGCGGCTCGCAGGCTGACTTCGCTGCGGAACTGAGTCACGCTTCGGACCGCGCACTCGGGGAGACCCGGTTGGTAAGTGAGCGGGCGTCGTTCTCTTTGCGGCGCCTGGCGGCCCATCACTACGCGGCGCAGCGAGTGGCGTTGATTGGGGATGCCGCGCATGTCGTGCACCCTCTGGCCGGCCAAGGAGTGAACCTTGGCTTGCTCGATGCTGCGGTACTGGCGGAGCTGTTACTCGAGGCGCGGCGCGATCGTGAGGACCCGGGGGCGTTACGGGTGTTGCGGCATTACGAGCGCTGGCGCAAGAGTGAGGTCGCGTTCATGAGCTCTGCCATCGATGCGTTTGATCGATTCCTCGCTCATGGGCGTGGACCGATCTCGCGCCTGGCGCAGAAGGGGCTCGGCTGGGTGAATCGCAGTCACGAGCTGAAGCGGTTTTTTGTCAGCCGCGCCCTCGGGACCGCGGGTGAGTTGCCCCAGGTGGCCCGGATGAGGAAATCGGGCTAGGTCATCTCAACGGAATGCGGTCGATCTTGGCCGCGCAGATGAAGTCGTTTTCCGACAGGCCCTTGATGGCGTGGGTCGTGAACCGCACGCGGCAGTAGTTGTAGCCCACCTCCAGGTCGGGGTGGTGGTCCTCGATGTTGGCGATGTGCGCCAGAGCGTTCACGAAACTCATGGTGCGGTAGAAATCCTTGAAGGCGAACGCCCGCCGGATGGCGCCCGCCTCCATGTTGAGCACCCACTCGCTCGAAAGCTCCTTCAGGAGCTTCTCCGCATCGCTCTGTCCGAGCGGTGCCACGCCGCCCTCACAGGCTTTGCATTTCCGCTCGGCGAGCTGTGCTGTGCTCATGCGCGTCTCTTATGAAACAGCCGTGCCCTTACGCACAAAGCTGCGTTTCACATATTGTTCCACGATCTCCTGGAACTCCTCGGCGATCCGCTCGCCCTTCAGAGTGACGGTCTTCTCGCCGTCCTCGTACACGGGCGCGACCGGGCGCTCGCCTGTTCCGGGCAAGCTGATGCCGATGTTGGCGTGTTTGCTCTCGCCCGGGCCGTTGACGACGCAGCCCATGACCGCGACGGTCATGTCCTCGACGCCAACATACTCGCGGCGCCATTCCGGCATGCGATGGCGGATGTGAGATTGAATGCCCTGGGCGAGCTCCTGGAAGTAGGTGCTCGTGGTGCGGCCGCAGCCGGGGCACGCGATGACCATCGGCGTGAACGAGCGCAGGCCCATCGTCTGCAGGATCTCTTGCGCGACGATGACCTCCTGGGTGCGGTCGCCGCCGGGGCTTGGAGTGAGCGAGACGCGGATGGTGTCGCCGATGCCCTGTTGCAACAGGACAGCCATGCCGGCGGTGGATGCCACGATGCCCTTGGAGCCCATGCCGGCCTCGGTCAGTCCGAGGTGCAACGGGTAGTCACAACGGGCCGCCAGGTCGCTATAGATGGCGATGAGATCCTGCACGCCGCTCACTTTCGCGGAGAGAATGATCCGATCCTTCGGCATGCCGATCTCGACGGCACGCTGCGCGCTCTCGAGCGCGGAAAGCACCACCGCGCGTCGCATAATCTGTTGCGACGTGACGGGCTGAGCGCTAGCGGAGTTCTCGTCCATCAAGCGGGTCAGCAGGTCCTGGTCGAGGCTGCCCCAGTTGACGCCGATACGGACTGGCTTGTTGTACTGGCAGGCGGTCTCGATCATTTCGGCGAACTGCGGATCGCGCTTGCTACCACGGCCGACATTACCTGGGTTGATGCGGTACTTTGCCAGCGCCTCGGCGCAGGACGGGTGCTCACGCAGGAGCTTGTGACCGTTGAAATGGAAGTCGCCGATGAGGGGCACCGTGATGCCCTGCTGATCGAGGCGATCACGGACGTGGGCGACCGCGGCGGCTGCCTCGCTCGTGTTGACAGTGAGACGCACCAGTTCAGAGCCAGCGCGCGCGAGAGCTTTGACCTGTTGGGCGGTGCCCTCGATGTCCGCGGTATCGGTGTTCGTCATGGACTGCACGACGATCGGAGCACTGCCTCCGACGCGGATGGCACCGATGGTAACCTGCAGGGACTTACGGCGGGCGTGAGCTTGGGTGGAGGTGGCTTGGGCGGCGGTGGCTTGGTCCATAGACGATAGCGGGTGGGAAGGAGACGATTGACCAATTCTACCCGGTTGGCGCCCGCCAAGCTGGTATCATGCCCCTGCCCGCTCGAATACAGTCTGTTCGGAGAGAGTCCGCCCAAAGGGCGGAACGCCGAAGGCGCAAGTTCCGCCCGGAAACGCTCAGGCACCTGAACGGCAGACTGCGGAAAAATCAGCATTTTTCTGTGCGGGCTCTGGAGAGCGGTGGTGCTTTCGTCGAGCGCCACCCACCGAAGGGGAGCGGCGCCTCTAGCAGCGCCTGATCTCTCAGGTCACAGGACAGAGGGGCGGCAGATGCACGCACAAGTGCGCATCTGCCGCCTTTTTTTGTCGCGGACTCGTGGATTTGAACGAGACCGGAGGACCTGTGGGACGACAGACCCCTTTATATGAGCTCCATCGTGAGCTTGGCGCCCGTATCGTCGATTTCGGCGGTTGGGACATGCCTGTGCAGTACAGCTCCCAGATCGGCGAGCACCATGCGGTGCGCCGCGCTGCCGGTGTTTTCGACGTCTCTCATATGTGTGTGGTCGACCTCAAGGGCGTGCGCGTGCGCGCGTTCTTGGCTGTGCTGCTCGCGAACGATGTCGAAAAGCTCGTTCGCCCCGGCAAGGCGCTCTATAGCTGCATGCTGAACGAGTCGGGCGGTGTGCTCGACGATCTCATTGCCTATTACCTGTCCGATTCCTGGTTCCGGCTGGTGGTGAATGCCGGCACGCGCGACAAGGATCTCGCCTGGATCCGGGGTCGAGCCCGCGAGTTCGATGTCGGCGTGCTGGAGCGGACCGACCTGGCGATGCTCGCGATCCAGGGACCGGAGGCGCGCGGTAAGGCCGCGAAGCTGCTGTCCAGAGTTGGCGCGGCCACGGCGATGGAGCTCGATAACTTCGTTGGCCGTGAGATCGACGGTTGGTTCGTCGCCCGCACGGGTTACACCGGCGAGGACGGCTTCGAGGTCATGTTGCCGTCATCCGACGTCGAACGCGTGTGGCGCGAGTTGAATTCCCTCGGGGTTGCCTCCTGCGGCCTCGGTGCGCGCGATACGCTCCGCCTCGAGGCGGGCATGAATCTCTACGGCAACGACATGGATGAGAGCACTCATCCGTTCGAGTCCGGCCTCGCCTGGACGGTTGCGATGGATCCCGCCGAGCGGCGTTTCATCGGCCGTGAGGCGCTGCAGGCCATAAAAACGCAAGGCTCCGCGCGCAAGCTCGTCGGGCTACTGCTGGAAGACCGTGGCGTGCTGCGTAGTCACCAACAAGTCGTGGTGCCTGGCGTAGGTACCGGCGAGATCACCAGTGGCACGTTCTCCCCGACTCTCGAGCGCTCGATCGCTTTCGCACGCGTGCCGGCTGGTACCGGCCAACAGGTGCAGGTGGATATCCGCGGCAAGCTGTTGAACGCGAAAGTGGTGAAGCCTCCGTTCGTGCGATTCGGCAAGGGTCTGATCTAACCCATCCAATAAGGCCCCCCATAGGAGTATTTCGATGAGCAAGGTTCCCGGCGATCTCAAGTACACCAAGACCCACGAATGGCTGCGCGCTCTCCCGGACGGTACCGTCGAAGTCGGTATCACGGATCACGCCCAACATGCCCTCGGCGATCTCGTATTCGTCGAGGTTCCGGAGGTAGGCCGCTCCATCAAGGCGGGTGAGCCTTGCGCGGTCGTCGAGTCGGTCAAAGCCGCCTCTGATGTCTACTCACCGCTCACCGGCGAGGTCGTTGCGGGCAACCCCAAGCTCGCCAGCGAGCCGGAGACCGTCAATACCGATCCCTACGGTGGCGGTTGGCTGATGCGGGTCCGTCCCACCGCGGGTGGCGCGGCGACCGATGTCATGGCGCCCGCCGACTACGAGAAATTGCAGCAGGAGGAGGGTGACTGATGGCTTTCATTCCTCACACTTCCGCCGACGTCGAGGCGATGTTGGCGGCTATCGGCGTACCGAGCATAGAAACGCTCTTCGAGGAGATTCCGCAGTCACTGCGGGTGAAGTCCCTTGCCGGGGTTCCCGAGGAGCTCAACGAGATGGAAATCGGCCGGCTCATGTCGGAGCGGGCTCGCGTCGATGGCCGGCCGTCGTGTTTCATCGGTGCCGGCGCCTATGAGCACCATATTCCGTCGGCTGTGTGGGCCATCACGACCCGTGGCGAGTTCTACAGCGCTTACACCCCATACCAGGCCGAAGCGAGCCAGGGGACGCTGCAGCTCATCTACGAATACCAGACGATGATCGCCAGCCTGACCGGCATGCAGGTCTCGAATGCCTCGGTGTATGACGGCGCTTCCGCCGTAGCCGAGGCGAGCCTGATGGCGGTCCGGTCGAACAGGAAGTCCAAGTCACAAAGGATCCTCGTGCCGACGACGGTCCATCCGCACTACCGCAAAGTCGCGGTAGCGACCGCGGGCAACCAGGGGCTGCGTTTCGAGGAGGTTCCCTACTCCGCCGGCGAAGGTGTGCTCGCGCCCACGGCGCTGGCGAAGTACGAGGGCGAGGACATCACCGCGCTGGTCATCCAACAGCCGAATTTCTTCGGCCGCCTGGAGGATGTCGACGCCTTGACGGATTGGGCTCACGCGCGTGGCATTTTCGTCATTGCCGTCGTCAACCCGACTTCGCTCGCACTCCTGAAGCCGCCGGGGTCCTGGGGCACCCGGGGTGCCGATATCGCCGTGGGTGATGGCCAACCCCTGGGAGTGCCGTTGTCCTCCGGTGGTCCGTACTTTGGCTTCATGACTACGCGCATGGAGTATGTGCGGCAGATGCCAGGCCGGATCGTCGGGCGTACCGTGGATGTCACTGGTCGCGAGGGATTCACGCTGACGCTGCAGGCGCGCGAGCAACACATTCGCCGCGCGAAGGCTACTTCCAACATCTGCACGAACCAGGGTCTATTGATGACGGCGGCGACGATCTACATGTCGCTGATGGGGCCGCAGGGGCTAGAGCGCACGGCGGCCGTGTCGCACGCACGCACGCGTGAGCTCGTGGCCGGACTCACACGCGTAAAAGGTGTACGTGCCGCCTTCCAGGGACCTGTCTTCCATGAGTCGGTCGTACTGCTCGATCGCCCTGTGGCGCCGGTGCTCAAAGCTCTCGCGAGCCGCGGCATTCTCGGTGGCCTGGATCTGACAGAGTATTACCCCGAGCTCGGACCAGCCCTGCTGGTTTGCGCGACGGAGACGAAAACCGCCGCCGACATCGAGGCGTACATCGCCGCTCTCAACGAAGTGATGCAATCCGCGCGGACCGCGGAAGGCCGTGCGGCTTGAGGTGTTGACAATGCGTAGCCATGAAAAAGTGATCTTCGAGTACTCGCACCCCGGTCGCGGCGCTTCCGACCAATGGCCGCACGATCCGGGACCGGCTGCCACCGCCGACATTCCCGCGAAGCTGCGTCGGACGCAGGCGCCGATGTTGCCCGAAGTAGGTGAGCTGGAGACCGTGCGTCACTTCACGCGCTTGTCGCAACTCAACTTCTCGATCGACACGCATTTCTATCCGCTCGGGTCGTGCACGATGAAGTACAACCCGAAAGCCTGCAATCAGTACGCGATGTTGCCCGAGTTCCTGGCGCGCCATCCGCTCGGTCCGGAGTCGCATGGCCAGGGATTCCTCGCCTGCATGTACGAGTTGCAGGAGATGCTGAAGGAAGTGACCGGCATGCAGGCGGTCGCGCTGAGCCCGATGGCGGGCGCGCATGGAGAGTTTGCCGGCGTCGCGATGATCCGTGCCTATCACCGCTCACGCGGTGACCTCGCACGTAACGAGATCATCGTCCCCGAGGCCGCGCACGGTACGAATCCGGCCACCGCGACGATGTGCGGCTGCGTCGTACGTGAGATTCCCGTGAACGCCGACGGCGACGTCGATATCGAAGCGCTCAAGGCCGCCGTGGGTCCGAATACCGCCGGGATCATGTTGACGAATCCCTCGACGCTCGGGGTGTTTGAGCGTCGGATCGAGGAGGTTGCCCAGATCGTGCACGCCGCGGGCGGCCTGCTCTATTACGACGGTGCGAATCTCAACGCCATCCTGGGGAAGGTACGCCCGGGTGACATGGGTTTCGACGTCATCCACATGAACCTGCACAAGACCTTCTCGACACCGCATGGCGGCGGAGGCCCCGGGGCCGGGGCGGTGGGTGTCGGCGCCCGGCTGCAGCCCTTCGTGCCTCTGCCTGTCGTGGGAAAGGAGGGTGAAAGGTACCGTTGGCTCACCGAGAAGGACCTGCCGCAGTCCATCGGTCGGTTATCGGCGTTCATGGGCAACGCCGGGGTTCTGCTGCGGGCCTACATCTATATGCGCATGCTCGGCCGGGAAGGTATGCAGCGGGTTGGCGAGTACGCCACCCTCAATGCAAACTATCTCCTGGCGTTGCTCCGGGAGCGCGGCTTCGAGCCGGCATACCCCTCCCGCCGGGCCAGCCACGAGTTCATCATTACCCTGAAAAAGCAGGCCCGCGAGCTCGAAGTCACCGCCATGGACTTCGCGAAACGGCTGCTCGACCATGGTTTTCATGCGCCCACGACCTATTTCCCGCTCCTGGTGCCCGAATGTCTGCTGATCGAGCCGACCGAGACCGAGAGCAAGGACACATTGGACGCATACGCCGCGGCCATGGCACAGATCCAGGCGGAGGCCGAACAAGAACCCGAGCGCGTGACGAGCGCACCGCATACCATGCCGGTGCGCCGCCTCGACGACGTTCGGGCGGCCAAGCAACTGGATCTCACATGGAAGCCAATAGCGCAGTCGTAGATAGATACAAACCCCGGGGCGTCACCCGGGTCATCCGGGCCCTGGGCGCCAGCGTCCGGGGCCTCGCCGGCGCCTTCCGCGATGAAGCGGCCTTCCGGCAGGAACTCGCCTGTGCGCTGGTCGTCATACCCTTAGGTCTGTGGCTCGGACGTAACGGAGTGGAGCGCGCGCTGCTGATCGGGCCCGTGCTCCTCATCCTCATCGTCGAGCTCGTCAACAGTGCGATCGAGGCGACGGTGGACCGCATCGGGCTCGAGCGGCATGCGCTCGCCGGGCTCGCCAAAGACATCGGCTCGGCCGCCGTTTTCATGTCTTTCATACTCCTGGGCACCGTCTGGCTGCTCGTTCTGCTCGGCCGTTAGTAAATCGACCATCAATGAATAGAGTTCTCCCCACGGCGCGCAGCGCCGCAAGATCTCGCGGGTCGCTTCGACCCGCAGGAAAGTCGGGCGTAGCCCTGGGCCATAGACCAGCAAGAGTCCTTTTGTTGTGTCTGCTTACTTGTGTGGCATCCGTTGGCGAGAGCCGCGATCCACCGACCCCGACAGCGGCAGTGCAGCAGCCGCCCCCGGCACAACAGGGACCTACGCAGCCACTGCCCGCGCAGCCGCAACCTGCACCGCCGCCTGGTGCAGGGCAAAACGCCACGCAAATGGCGCAGCAGGCCGCGGCCGTGGAGGGCAACCCTGACTGGGCGGTAACTCTCGAGCGGATTGCCAGCAGTGTCGTGTCGATCGACATCGATGCGACCCGGGCTTTCGATACGGAGTGGAATGCCACGGCACAGGCGACGGGCTTCGTCGTCGATGCGGAGCGCGGCCTCATTCTGACAAACCGTCACGTTGTCACACCGGGACCTGTGACCGCCGAGGCGACGTTTCTGAATCGCGAAGAGGTGCAGCTCTACCCCGTGTATCGCGATCCGGTCCATGACTTCGGGTTCTATCGTTACGATCCCAGCAAGCTGCATTTCATCAAGCCGAAGGCGTTGCCGCTCTACCCTGAGGGCGCGCAGGTTGGGCGCGAGATCCGCGTCGTTGGCAACAATGCCGGTGAGCAGCTCTCCATTCTCGCTGGCACTCTCGCGAGGCTGGATCGTGACGCGCCCGAGTACGGCGTCGGCAAGTACAACGACTTCAACACGTTCTACTTCCAGGCGGCCTCCGGTACCTCCGGCGGCTCGTCGGGCTCACCGGTTATCGATATCCGCGGCCGCGTGGTCGCGTTGAACGCTGGTGGCGCGAACGGTAACGCCTCGAGTTTTTATCTTCCGCTCACTCGCGTGCGCCGTGCCCTGGAAGCCATTCAACAGGGTAAGCCCGTCACCCGTGGCACATTGGACACCGTCTTCAACTACACGCCATTCGACGAGCTCAAGCGTCTCGGTCTGACGAGCACCACCGAGACGGCCGTGCGTAAGGCCTTCCCGCAGTACACAGGCATGCTGGTGGTGACGGGTGTGCTGCCCGGCTCGCCGAGCGAGAACGTGTTGCAGCCTGGCGATATCCTGGTGAAGGTCAACGGCAAGTACGTCACCCAGTTCGATCCGCTCGATGAGGTCGTCGACGATGCCGTCGGGCAGCAGGTGACGCTCGATCTCGAGCGGGGTGGAAAGCCAGTCTCCGCGAAGCTGCCGGTCGGGGATCTTCATGCGATCACACCGAGCGCTTATGCCGAGTTTGGTGACGCTGTCGTCAACACACTGTCCTACCAGCAGGCGCGGCATTTCAATGTGCCCGTGCGTGGCGTGTATGTCGCCAATCCCGGCTATGTATTCGGGGCGGCCGGGATTCCTCGCGGCGCCGTCATTACCGCGATGGATTCCAAGCGGGTCGACAAGCTCAGCGATTTCGAAGCCGGCCTCGCCAGCCTGGGTGACGGGGATCACACGACCGTTCGCTATATCACGATCGACGATCCCAACGGTAGCAACCTCCGCTCGATCCGTATGGATCGGCTCTGGTTCCCGGCGCGGCATTGCGAGCGTGATGACAATCAAGGGGTGTGGCCGTGCAAGGACCTACCGGTTGGACCTGCGTCGAAGGAACGGCCGGTCAATTCGACTGAGTTCCCGAAGTACAAGGATCCTCGGCTGAATGCGTTAGCGCCTTCGCTTGTGACGGTGACCTTTGACATGCCCTATTCGGTGTCAGGAATCACTGAACGCAACTATCACGGCACCGGTCTCGTCGTGGATGCGGAGCGCGGCCTCGTTGTCGTCGATCGCAATACCGTGCCGGTGTCTGTCGGTAACGTTACTGTCACGTTCGCGGGGACCGTGGAAGTCCCGGGGCGCGTTGTATACATCCATCCCGTCCACAATCTCGCGGTCGTGGCCTACGACCCGAAACTCATTGGATCAACGCCTGTGAAGCCAGCGAAGCTCACTCCTCGGGAGCTGTCGGCTGGTGAGCCCGTTTGGGTTGTTGGGCTGGGCGCGGATAGCCAGATGCATTCTCGCGGTACCGAGATCGCGAGCATCGATCCGCTGGAGCTGCCCTTGTCGCGGACCATGCGCTTCCGTGATAGCAACATCGAAGTGGCGCAGTTGGTCAACCCGCCACTGGATTACGACGGTGTACTCGCCGATAAGTCGGGTAACGTGCTCGGACTGTGGTCGAGCTTCGCCTATGAGAGCGGTCGCGAAGTCACGCAGGATAATCGCGGGGTGCCGATCGACCTGGTCACAGCCATGCTGGATCACATCCGCGACGACCGTCCGCTGCACTCCCTCGAAACCGAGCTCACGGTGCAGCCTTTGTCGAGCGCCCAGGAGATCGGTCTTTCCGAGGACTGGATCAAGAAGCTTTCGCAGCAGAACCCGACGTTGCGCCAGGTGTTGACGATCGTGCGCCTCGTGGGCGGCTCGCCAGCGGCCCAACTGTTACAACAGGGTGACATGCTGTTGGCTATCGACGGCAAGGTGGTGACCCGCTTCAAGGAGGTCGAGGCCGCTGTTGCCGACCGGAGCGAAGTCGACGTCACCGTTTGGCGCGGCAACGGTGAGCAGTCTGTGCGCGTGCCTACCGCCGCGCTGCCGGGGACCGATATCGACCGAATCGTCGAATGGGGTGGCGCGACACTGCAGGCGCCGCACCGGGCCATGAGCTCACAGCGCGGGATTCCGCCTGTTGGCGTGTACGTCGGCTACTTCGCGTATGGATCGCCTGCGACCCGTTACGGTCTTTATCCCGGGCGGCGTATCGTCGAGGTGGACGGAGTGCCGACTCCGAATCTCGATGCATTCCTGGCCGCCGTCACGGGGCGGCCTGACCGCGCTTCTCTGCGCCTGAAGACGATCACCTGGAACAATGCTCCGGAAGTGATCACGCTGAAGCTCGATAAACACTACTGGCCTGCCTACGAGTTGGTTCACTCGCAGGCCGGATGGACGCGTCGCGCCCTGGAGTAGATGGAGCACCACGCGCAACCCGATCTGTTTGGGCCACCGCCCGCCGATGCTGAAATCGTGCGGGCGGCGGGACCGAGCCAGCAGGTCGTGCAAGTCGCCGCGCGGCTACCGAAGAATCTGCATTTCGGGACCTCCAGCTGGTCCTTTCCCGGTTGGGTCGGGATCGTCTACGAGCAGCTCTATAGCGCCTCTGTATTGGCACGGTATGGCCTTGCCGCTTACGCGCGGCACCCGCTGCTGAATGCGGTGAACCTCGATAGTACGTTTTACAAGGTCCAAACCACCGAGCACCTGGCCCGGTACGCCGCGGACGTGCCCGAGCATTTCCGTTTCATGGTGAAGGCCTACTCGGGGCTCACGGCCGCGCCGGAGAGCTCCATGGCTTTGCGACGCGGTGTTGAGCAGGTGTTTTTGGATGCCCGTTTCGCGACTCAATCGGTAGTCAGACCCCTGATGGAGGCGTTCGGGGCGAAGCTGGGTGCGGTTCTGTTTCAGTTCTCGCCACTCGGGCCGCGCTTTACGCGTGAACCGCGTGTCTTCGCGGCCCGCCTCGGCGAGTTTCTGGCGGCGCTTCCGTCCGGGCCAACCTACTCCGTGGAGCTGCGCGATCCCGAGCTTCTGGGTTCGGACTACGAAGGCGCGTTGCGTGCGGCCGGAGCGGTCCATTGCTCCAGCGTGCATTCGCGAATGCCTCCGGTGGATGGACAGGTGCCCATGTCGGGTAAGGGGCCGATGCTCATTCGTTGGATGCTGCATCCGGGCGAGGACTACCAGAGCGCCGGGGCACGGTACGCTCCATTCGACCGCCTCCGGGCCCCCGATAAGCTCAACCGTGACCGTATTGCAGCAATGGTGGGCGGCGGTTTGTCGGCGGGACGCGACGTTCATGTCATTGCCGCGAACAACGCGGAGGGGTCGGCTCCGCTGACGCTGCTCGAGCTGGCTAAGACAATCGTCACGAATTAGACGCTTGCCGACAACGCGGCGGTCCCAGCCGCTCGCAGCTTGCTAGAATCATTTCCACTATGGTCCGCGTCGTCAGAGCTACACAAGTCGAGATCGAGACCGCCGTGCAGGCTTTGCGCGACGGCGAGCTCGTGGCTTTTCCCACCGAGACGGTCTATGGGTTAGGTGCGAATGCGCAGAACCCGGCCGCCGTCCGAAAGATTTTCGAGGCGAAAGGCCGGCCGACAAACCATCCGGTCATCGTTCACCTCGATAGTCCGCGCTTCCTGCATCGCTGGGTCCGCGAGGTCCCGGAGACTGCTACGAAGCTTGCGGAGCGGTTCTGGCCGGGATCTCTGACAATGGTGATGCCCAGGGCTGCCAATGTTCATGACGTGGTGACTGGCGGCCAGGACACGGTGGCCATACGGGTCCCATCGCATCCGATGGCGCAGCAGCTGCTGACCGCGTTCGGTGGCGGTATAGCCGCACCCTCCGCGAATCGCTACGGAAAACTCTCGCCGACACGTGCCGAGCACGTGCGCGAGGAGCTTGGCGACACCGTGAAGGTGATTCTCGATGGCGGTGAGTGCCAGATCGGCCTCGAGTCGACGATCGTTTCGTTCGAGGGGCAGAACGTCCGCCTGCTGCGTCCGGGCGGAGTGACCGCGGCCCAGATACGACAGGTCGTTGGCGAGCTGTTGATCGGCGCGGACGTTGAATCTCCGCGCGTCCCTGGTGGTACACCGTCGCATTACGCGCCGACCACCCCGATGGCGATCGTCCCGTCCGGTGAGGTCGACGCACATGCCGCCGCGTTGTCAGAAGGTGGCCGCCGTGTAGCGGTGCTTGCCCAGCGTCTGCCGCTGAAGTCGCACAAGTATGTGACCTGGATCAACGCGGGCCGCCGGCCCGAGCAGTACGGGCATGATCTGTACGCCAACCTGCGGACGCTCGACAAGGCCGGGTGCCAGCAGATCCTGGTACAGGACGTGCCCGAGGGCGAGGCGTGGGATGCTATTCGCGACCGGCTGCGGCGCGCCGCCAGCCGCGTCAGCGAGAGCGACGACAGTGGCGCCATGGCGGTTTTGCCGTAAAGTTATAACACCCTTCAGTTAGTCTAGCTTTTCAGGTTGTACAACCACTTGGGTCAGGCCCATCGAGGACCTGGCCCGCTGTTTTTTGGGGTCCGACATTGCGCCAGACACGATTTATCGATCCCTTCCAGCCCGCGGAGATTCGCCGACTGGTCAAGGAGTTCGGCTCGCCGCTCGTCATCCTCGATTGCGAGCGGGTACGGGTGCAGTACCGCAAGTTGCGCAAGGCGCTGCCGGGTGTCGATCTTCACTACGCGCTGAAACCGATGCCGCATCCCGCGGTCGTGAACACGATCATCGCCGAAGGCGGATTCCTCGATCTCGCCACGACCGGCGAGGTGCAGCTGGTGGAACGGTTGGGTGTCTCCCCTGATCGTTGCATTCACACCCACCCCATCAAGCGGGACCAGGATATCGTCAACGCGATCAAGTTCGGCGTGCGCACGTTTGTCGCCGACAACCCGGACGAGGTGCGGAAGTTCGCGCGCCATACGGAGAGCGCGGAGCTGTTGCTGCGGGTGTCGTTCCGCTCGCCCGGTGCTGTGGTCGACCTGTCGCGGAAGTTCGGTTGTGATCCGGAGGATCTGCTGGACCTGGCGCGTCTCGCGGCGGATCTGGGTATCGGTGTGCGCGGGCTGTCGTTCCATGTTGGCTCCCAGGCACGCGACTCCGCGAAGCACGTCGAGGCGCTGCAGGCGTGTGCGAAGTTGCTGGCCGCCGCACGGAAGGAAAAACTCGGTGCTTTCGATACGCTCGACATCGGGGGCGGATTCCCGATCGACTACGCGCAGCCGGTCGAGAACATCAGCCGTTTTTGCGCGCCGGTGCGTGCCGCGTTGGGGAAGCTTCCAAAGCGGGTGCGCGTTATCGCCGAGCCCGGGCGCTATATCGTCGGGCCGTCGGCTATTGGTGTTGCCTCGGTCATGGGGCGCGCAAAACGCGAAGGACACTGGTGGTATTACCTGGACGATGGGCTCTATGGCTCCTACAGCGGCCAGTTGTTCGACCACGCTCGCTACCCGGTCGAGCCGCTACGCGATAGCGATGAGCGGCTCCCTTCGGTGTTGGCGGGTCCCACCTGCGACAGCATCGACGTGATCGCCGAGAATCTCATGTTGCCCGAGCTGAAGGCGGGAGATCTCATCGTCGGTCGGGCGATGGGCGCGTACACCTGGGCGAGCGCTTCCGAATTCAACTTTTTCCCCAAGGCGACCGTAGTGGCCGTGAATGCCAAGGCGGGTGACACGGGGAGCGTGGTGCCGCTGCCGCTATGAAGGTCGGAGCATGGACGCGCCGCCGTTTTCTGGGTGCGGTCGGATCGGGCGGGTTTGCCGCCGTCGCTCCGGTCCTGGTGGAAGCGAGCTCGCGGGAGCGCCCACTCGAGCTGAAGAACCTGCATACCGGCGAGGTGTTGCGGGTGACATTCGACCGGGATGCCGGTCCGGACGCCGCCACGCTCGCCAAGTTGCAACATCTGCTGCGGGATTATCGCGTCGACGAAGAGCACGCCATGGATCCTGCGCTCTACGGAATCCTGTGCGACTTGGCGGAGGCCGCGGGATATCCAGCGCGGTACGAGGTGATTTCGGGCTACCGTTCGCCGCGGACCAACAAGAAGCTGCGTGACGCGGGTCACGCCGTAGCGGAGCACAGTCAGCACATGGAAGGGCGCGCGATCGATGTGCGGTTGGTGGGTTGTGACCTAGTGAAACTGCGTGATGTTGCGCTCGCGGCGAAACGTGGCGGTGTGGGTTATTACCCGAGCTCGAATTTCGTGCACGTCGATACCGGTCGCGTGCGGACCTGGGCCGGCCGATAGAGGGTTTCTCGCTTGATTCGCAACGTGGTATTCGACATCGGGCAGGTGTTCGTACACCTGGATCATCGCCCGCTGCTGCGGTTGCTCAGCTCCAAGGGCGTGGAGACTGACAATCTCGATGCGCTGCTCGAGCGGATCGACTTCGACGATCACGAGACCGGGCGGTTGCACGGCGCGGGTCTCATGGAGCGGCTCGCGGGGCTGGCCACCTCGCCGGTGGAGCATGCGGAGTTGCACGCCAAGTGGGTGGAGATGTTCGAGCTGCAGCCGCGCATGGTCGACCTGGCCCACCGGCTGTCCGAACGCTACCGCGTGTACCTGTTATCCAATATCGGGGACCTGCATTGGGCGCACGTGTCGCGGGAGTACCGGCTGCACCAGATCGGTCACGGGGCGGTGCTCTCGTATCTGGCCGGATACATGAAGCCGCACGAGGGGATTTATGTCGAGGCGGAGCGGCGTTTCAGCCTCCAGCCAATGGAAACCGTCTTCATCGACGACCGCGCCGAGAACATTACGGCGGCCAGGGCTCGCGGGTGGCATGGGATTGTGCACGGCGGTTACGAAAAGACCGTAGCAGAATTGCGAGCCCTGTCGGTGGAGTGCTAGCTCACGGTTCGAGTATCCTCGGCCTGTGAGGAACGACAGCCGAATCGACTCTGAGACCGCGATTCACGCGCAGGTGATCGCTGCCCGCGAGGGGCGCGACCCGCGGGTGATCGCCCGTCTGTTCTGCGGCTGGGCCGTGTTCGGTGAGAAGCAGTTTCTTCGTGGGTACGCGCTGCTGCTACCGGACCCTGTCGTTCCCAGTTTGAACGCCCTTGGAGCAAAAGAGCGTTCGCAGTTCCTGCTCGATATGACGCGCCTCGGCGATGCACTGCTGAAAGTGACCGGGGCGATCCGCATCAACTATGCCATCTTCGGCAACGTCGAGCCGGCGTTACACGCGCACGTCATTCCGCGTTATGGCGATGAGTCGGAGAAACTGCGCACCGCGCAGCCGTGGGCCTATGACTGGGAGTCCGCACCGGCCTTCGATCGGGCCGCTTACCAGGAGCTGTCGGAGTCCCTGCGTCGGGAGCTGACCCGCATGGGCGTTACCAAGCCGATGCGGTTCGATCCAGGGGCTAACGCCAACGCCGACTGACGGCGGCGTTGGCGTCGAATCACTTACTTGGGCTGCGCCGGGTTGATCTGAGGATGAACGGCCGGGGAACCACTCGCCGGCTTGATGCTCACCAGTTCCACGTCGAAGATCAGCATCGAGCCCGGAGGAATGCTGGGCGGCGACTCGAGGTCGTACGCCAGCTTCGGCGGAATCCACAGCTGGTACTTCGCGCCCGGCTTCATGAGTGCCAGGGCTTCCTGCCATCCCGGGATGACGCCATTGCTGGGGAACGTAGCGGGGCCGCCGTGCTTGGCGGAGCTATCGAACTCCGTGCCGTTCAGCAGGGAGCCCTTGTAGTTCACGGTCACCATGTCGCCCGGCTTCGGCGGATCGCCGCTGCCCGGCGTAAGGACCTTGTACTCCAGGCCGCTGGCCGTGGTGACGACGTCCTTCTTCTTGCCGTTCTCGGCCAGGAAGGTGGCGGCAGCGGCGTGATTCGGCTCGGCTTCCTTCGCACGGGCGGCGACCTGCACGTCGTGGGCTTTCTTCAGTACGCCCATGATGCTTGCCTGGTATTCCTGCGACATCTGCGCCTTACCCGACAGCGCGTCGCGCAAGCCCGCGGCCACCCGTTCGGCCGAGATGTCTTCCGGAGTGACGCCACTGCGCTTCAGCTCTCCCCCCACGGATACGCCGATGGCGTAGCTGGCCTGGGATTTCTCCGAGGTCGCGCCGGCGGCTGCGCCTTTCTCGCCTGTCGCAGCGCCAGGAGCTTTGGCCGCCGGCTTCTTCGCTGCGCCCGGTGCGGCGGCGCCCTGGGCGGGGGCCGCTCCTGCATTCTGAGCTTGTGCAGGGCTCGTCACGGTACCAAGCAGGAGGGCGCCGGCCATGAGAGCGGCGGCGGTCAGACGTCGTTGCAGCGGTGAAGTGTTCGAGTACGAACCAACAGCACAGTTCATTGGGCACCTTGACGCTTGCGGGCCGTGTACGGCACGGCTTATAGACCGCAGCGGGGGCGACAGTTTCTACTATCAGGGGCGCCCGTGCTGGGTTTTTTGGCTGGTTATGGTGCGTTGGCGGAACGTGGACGTCGCGAAATGGCGACTTTGTGTCGCAGGGGTTGCTTGGTGGTGTGGGATGCAACGTGGGTGCAACAGCGTGACGGTAAAGGCGGCGCTCGGGTCGGCCGCGTCAGGCCGCAGGAGTAGGTGAATTCCGCCATGGCGCTCGTTATCCAGCAGCTCTCGCGCAGTTTTCACGAAGGTGGACGTGCGCATCGCGTTCTCGACAGGGCGGATGCGACCATCGGCCGAGGCGAGGCGGTCGCGGTGGTGGGTCGCAGCGGGTCGGGTAAATCCACCCTCCTGAACCTGATCAGCGGGATCGACCGGCCTGACAGTGGCACGGTGGAGTTTGACGGTCAGGATATAACCGCTCTCGGCGAGCCGGCGCGCACGTTGTTTCGTCGGGAACACGTTGGATTCGTGTACCAGTTCTTCAACCTCATACCGACCCTCGATGTGGAGGAGAACGTTCGTCTGGTTCTCGAGCTGAACGGGGTTCGGGGTGCGGCGGCGCGCCGGCGCAGCGAGGCCATGCTGGGTGAAGTCGGCCTGGGAGATCGGCTGCATAGCGCGGTCGATAAGTTGTCCGGGGGCGAGCAGCAGCGGGTGGCCATCGCTCGCGCCCTGGTGCACGAGCCGGCGCTGCTGCTCGCGGATGAGCCGACTGGGAACCTGGACGAGGAGACTGCCGCGCAAGTGTTTCCGGTATTGGTGTCGCTCACGCGGGCGCGTGGCGCTACGTTGCTGATTGTGACGCATGACACCGGATTGGCGCGGAGTGTGGACCGGGTGTTGGAGTTGCGCGAGGGGCGGCTGAAGGCATTGGGTGGGGAGGTGGCGCCGAATGCCTACGTTGTGGGCGGCTAGCTTCCGGCACCTGGTCCGGCATCCGGCGCAATTGATGCTTGCGTTGGTGGGGTTGTCGCTAGGGGTCGCTACCATCATCGCGGTTGATATCGCCACCGCCAGTTCCCGACGCGCGTTCGAGTTGTCCATGGACGCGGTCAATGGCGCGGCCACGCACCAGATTGTCGGGGGGCCGCAGGGGATCGATGAGCGGCTGTATGTTGATTTGCGCACCCGGGAGCTGCTGCCGGGTGTGGTGCAGCCGGCGTTGGCGCCTGTTGTCGAAGGGTACGTCCTGATCGGCGATCGCGAGATGCAGGTCGTGGGGGTGGATCCGTTCGCAAGCCCCGAGTTGGGGGCTGCGGCGCTGCGATTGGGTGCGGGCGACAGGCGATCCCGGATCGAGGCGCTGCAGAAGTGGTTCACCGAGCCGGGTGCCGTCGTCATGGCGGCCGGCACGGCCAGGGAGCTCGGGCTTTCGGTAGGCCAGAGGTTCGATCTGGACGTGGGCGGAGTGCAGTATCCCGCCGTCCTGATCGATGTGATTCGCGGGGGCGGCTCGGCCTACGATGCGCTGTTGCTTACCGATGTTGCACAGGCGCAGGAATGGCTGGGGCTCGTCGGTCGGCTCTCGCGTATCGATGTCAAAGTGCCTGCCGGCCACGATGGAGAGCGGTTACTTGCCCGTATGCGCGCATCGTTGCCGCCCGGCCTGCAGATTCATGAGGCACAGGGGCGGACGCGTCAGAGTCTCGATATGACGGGCGCTTTCACCACCAATCTTCAGGCTATGAGTCTGCTGGCGCTTCTCGTCAGCACTCTGTTGATCTACGGGGCTATCAGTTTCGCGGTGGTCCAGCGTCGGCGGGTCATCGGCATTTTGCGTGCCTTGGGGGCGACGCGCGGCGAGGTGCTGACGATCGTGTTGACGGAGGCTGCCGCTCTCGGGGTCGTTGGCGCCGGCTTGGGGCTACTGCTCGGGCTCGTTATCGGGCGCGAGCTCATTACGCTCGTGTCCCGGACTATCAACGATCTGTATTTCGTCGTGGCGGTCAGCGAGGCGACGTTACCTATAAGCTCGATCGTCAAGGCGCTTCTCGGGGGATTCGGGACGGCGCTCGTCGCCGCTTTGCTTCCTGCGTTGGAAGTCGCGGGTAGCGCTCCGCAGTTGGGTCTGCGTCGGTCCGTGCTCGAGTCGCGTGCTGTCGCGCTCTCGAGGCGGCTGATTGTGGTCAGCGCAGTCCTCGCTTCGTCGGCGGGGATTGTGATCATGCTGTCGGGACGTAGCTACCTGGCGGGATTTGTGTCCCTCTTCATGTTGCTGTTGAGTGTTGCTGCCATTACCCCTGCGGTTCTGCGTGGGCTGGCTCGCGCTGCTGCCCGGCTCGTCGGACGGGCGAGTCCGATTGCACGGCTTGCCTTTGGCGACATTGCGGCTTCTTTGAGCCGTACTGGAGTGGCAGTGGCGGCGCTCGGTATGGCGGTAGCCGCGATGATCGGCGTGTCGATCATGGTGGAGAGCTTTCGGGAGTCGTTGCGCGATTGGCTCTTTCAGACCATGCGGGCGGATATCTATGTGACCGCGCCGGGACCGGGAGCTGATCGCCCCGAGCGGCGCATCGAGCCAGGCGTGATGCGCGCGTTGCTTGCGACACCTGGTATCGATGATCACAGTGAGAGTCGCCAGGTGGTGGTGGAATCACCTCGAGGCCCGATCCCGCTGACAGCCTTGCAACTGACGCGTGCCGGGTACTCCTCGCTGCGGTTGGTCGATGGCGATGCGGCGCAGGCCTGGGCGCGATTTGATCGGGGGGGCGAGATCCTGATTTCGGAGCCGCTCGCGTGGCGATTTCAACTGCGGGTGGGGGACGAGTTGCCGTTGTCGACGGGATCGGGACTCGTGAAATTCCGCATCGCCGCGATCTATCGCGAGTACGGGAATGATCGCGGCAACGTGCTCATGAGCATGGCGCAGTACAGGCGTCTGTGGCACGACGACCAGATCACGAGCCTGGGCGTCTACCTCAAACAAGGGGTACAGGCGGCTCCGGTGATCGCAGCCATGCGTACCGCGGCGCGGGGGCGGCAGGCGTTGTTGTTGCGCTCGAACGCGGATATCCGTGCGATCTCAATGAGCATTTTCGAGCGGACGTTCGTGATCACCCGCGTGCTCTATTGGCTTGCAGCCGGTGTTGCGGCGGTGGGGCTCATCAGCTCGTTGCTGGCGTGGGAGTTGGAGCGCTCGCATGAGCTTGCCATCGTGCGGTCGCTCGGGCTGACGCCCCTCGGGGCGGGGGCGTTGGTCGAGGCGCAGACGGGATTCATGGGGCTGGTGGCGCTGGTGGCGGCCATACCCGCGGGGTTGCTGACCGCTCTGGTGTTGACTGAGGTGATCAACCGGCGCGCTTTCGGCTGGCAGATCGATTTGCACCTGGCGGCGGCGCAGTTCACGAACGCATTGTTGCTCGCTCTCACGGCGGCGTTGGTCGCTGGTGTGTATCCGGCCTGGCGCACGGCGAATGCGGCGATTGCCGG
>DAITMW010000056.1:0-3926 GCA_036834945.1 Steroidobacteraceae bacterium | reverse complement strand
GATCATGGGCCTCATCCGGAGTATCGGCAGGAGTGGTGGTATGTCACGGGCAACCTCGACGCCGCCTCGGGCGAGCGGTTTGGGTTTGAGCTGACGTTCTTTCGATTCGCATTGGCCCCGCCGCCGTCGCCACCCTCGCCGTCCTCGTCGGACCCGGCGACCGCATCGGCGGCGACTTCGGGCGCCCCATCTTCTTCCCGCTGGCGCTCGCGACAGATTTACATGGCGCATTTCGCGGTCACCGACGTCGCCCGTCAGAAGTTTCGCTTCTCGCAAAAGCTATCGCGTGACGCCGTCGGACTCGCTGGCGCGGAGACGTCGCCCCTTCGCCTCTGGGTGGATGATTGGTCCCTCTCCGCGTTGTCCGCGGATGACACCACCTGGCATTTGCGAGCGTCTGAAGGAGGCTATGAGCTGACGCTCGACGCAAAGACGCTCATGCAGCCGGTCCTCAATGGCGACCAGGGCTTCAGTCGTAAGTCCAAAGCTGCCGGCGCCGCGAGCTATTACTACTCGATTCCGCGTGTCGAGGTTCATGGCCAGTTGCTCCGAGATGGGGAACGTTTGGATGTCCACGGTCTGGCGTGGTTGGACCGCGAATGGGGCAGTGGGCCATTGGATCGCGGTTGGGATTGGTTTGCTCTGCAAATGAGCGATGGCAGCTCATTGATGTTCTATGCGCTGCACACCGATGACGGACGGCCGGACCCTGGGCCCACCGGGCGTGACCCCAATAGCGCTGGAACCTGGGTGGGTCCCGACGGACGGTCGCGCAGGCTTTCGAGCGAGGAGGTCCAGATTGATGTGCTCGACTATTGGACCAATCCTCGTGGGGAGCGTTACCCCGGGCGGTGGCGCGTGCGGGTTCCCGCGGTCGGGGTCGACGTTGAAGTGCGTCCCGAGCTGCAGAATCAAGAGCTCACAACTTCCACTCGGTACTGGGAGGGGGCCGTGGACGTGACCGCTGCCGCCGGAGGCGTCGGAGGTCGGGGTTATGTCGAGCTGGTGGGATACGCGCGGTGACCGCAATAATTCGCTTGGCGGCCCGGTCTCGTTGAGGGTCCCAGGACAGGAGATTCCCATGCGACGCTCATTCGTTTCCGCGCTGGCTGCCGTGCTGGTTGCGGTTCCCGCCTTTGCGGCACTACCCGACGGTACGAAAGCTCCGGATTTCAGCGCGGAAGCCTCACTCGCCGGCAAGACGTTCCATTTCTCGTTGGCCAAGGCTCTGAAGAAGGGGCCGGTCGTGTTGTATTTCTATCCGGCCGCGTTCACTCCGGGTTGCACCGTCGAGGCGCACCAGTTCGCCGAGGCGACCGACAAGTTCAAAGCCCTCGGGGCGACCGTCATCGGTGTTTCTCACGACCCGATTGAGAAACTCAACAAGTTCTCGGTGAGCGAGTGCCGCAACAAGTTCGCGGTCGCATCGGATGCGGACGGCAGTGTCATGAAGGAGTATGACGCGGTGCTGCCCGTGAAGCCGGACTTCGCGAACCGTACGTCATATGTGATCGCGCCCACTGGCCAGATCATCTATTCGTACACCGACCTCAAGCCCGACGCGCATGTTGAGAATACGATGGCGGCGGTCAAGAAGTGGCAGGACGACCATAAGAAGTCCTGAGCCAGGTGCGTGGTACCCGCGCGTTGCAGCGGCGGCGCGGATGACCTAAGCAAAGGGTGCCCCCGAGCCAGGGCGACCCGAGCCAGGGCGACCTCAGCCCGGGTGACCCTTAAGCCAGGTCTGACAACACCGCGGGTACGTGGCGGCGCAGCAGCAGGTTTTGCGCCTCCCATTGTTCCTTGGCTTCCAGCTTTTCGAGGAAGCGAACTTCGCCCCCGGCAAATACCGCTATCGGAATGCCGTCGCGGTAAAGGACGCGGTTGCCACTCAGGGCGGGTAGCCGTTGTCCCGGCGTCAGGATGCCGACGAGGTTGAGTGGGTCGGCCCCCGACAGTGAGACATGGTGTTGTGAGTGTGGCTTGCGACGCGTGTCGCGTAGCAGGCCGATCGCTTCCGGTGCCGCGTACTGCTCGCCGGTGAAGCCGGCTACGAAGCGGCCGCCTCGGATCTCACCTCTGGCCTCCAGACGGCGGTAACACATGAGCAGGTCTCGCCATGGTGGGAGCCAGTCGGCTTCACGCGCAAGGAGACGCCAGAACACAACGCCCCATCGTCGCAACAGTGCGCGTGCGACGTGTTCGATGGTTTCCTCGTCCTGCAGTCGCGTCGCCAGACGATTGGGTTGCAAGTCGGCGGGGGCCTCGTCGGCGTCCGATAGCGGCTGACGGCGTACCAGTGCCCATCGTCCCGCGGCGTCCATTCCAAAGAGCGCGATTCGTCGTCTGCGACGGCCACCTGCCGCCGGTCGGCGGCGATCGGCCGGAACTAACAGCGCGCGCAGGCCCCCGAAGCTGTCCGAATTGACGACGCCTAAAGCAACGAGCTCTGCGAGCGCTTCCTCGGCCTGACTGGGCAAGAGGTGGGTGCCATCGGCGATTTCATCGAAGAACGACGCTCCGTGGGTGCGGATGTAGTCAACAACGGCCTGCGCCTTCGAAGACAGGTTGGTCGAATCCACCGCGCCGGTTAGAGATGACCAGACGCGTGTATTGCGTCGCGCCAGCAGGACGATGGGAGTGCCGCGTACCGGGGCTGCGCTTCGCTCTGAGTCGCTCTTACGCTGTGCGAGACGCGTCCAGATAAAGCGTCCGGCGAGACACTGCTCATCGAGCCATGCGGGCTCGTATTCCGTGATTCGGTTGGGCAGGAGCTCGGTTTCCCATGCGCTGGCGGGAGCCTCGAAGCCCTCGAGTTGCGCGAGGATCGCGCCGACGGCGTCGGGGCCTTCCATTCGGCCCTCAGGGGTCACGCGTTGCCATTCGAAGAGGAAGCGGAGGAAGTCGCGCGCTTCGACGGGTTCGATCTCGGCACGGAGGCGTTTGACGGTGTAGCGGTGGATGCGGGCCAGTAGGCGTCGCTCGCACCACTCGCTTTCTGCCACTGCGCCTGGCGTGAATTGTCCGCGGAGGATGGAGCCTTCGGCCTGGAGTACGGCCAATGCCGCGTCGATGCGGCTCACCGGCATGCCCAGCGTGTTAGCTATGGCCGAGGAGGTTGTTGGCCCTACGCCTTCCAGGCGGCCGCGGACGATCTCTACCAAGGCTTCATCGGCGGTCCATTGCTTCTCGTGGGTGGCCGGCACGTCGACTGTGGGAGTCGTCGTCGCCTGTGGGAATAGCGCACGGAAGAGAGGCTGTCTCTCAGCGGTGAGCCAGAGGGCCGGCGTGCGGGCGGAGGCGCCTGCCTCAACGAGGGGGTTGGGAACTGAGGCTGTGGCGCGGGAGGCCTGCGGCGCGCCATCTATTGGCGTGGCCGGATGCAGCTGGGTCGCGCCTGGCGAACTGATCGCGTGCGACAGGCGAGTGACGCGACGCTGTTTGGCGAGCGTTTCCAGCAGCTCTGGCCAGCCGGGCTGGCGTTGGACCTCGGCGTCGGTTAGGTACGTGAGCCAGAGGAGGGCGTCGTGGAGCTCGTCTGCGTCGGTGGCGTCGGGCCAGGCTTCGTCGCGGACGCGTTGGATAGCGTCGGCATCGAGTTTGCCGATATCCGCGGCGGTTTCGGGGTCGAGCCAGCGGCGGCTCATCACGGCCTGGGTTCGGCGCTCTTCCAACGGGGCGTCGTCGAGGAAAGCGTATGGACGCGCTGTGAGGACCTCGAGCGCGAGCGGCGAGGGTTCGGTCAGGTCGCGAGCGAGTACGTGGATCGCGCCAGATTCGAGGCCGCGCAGGAGTTGCTCGAAGCCTTCGACGTCCATGGCTTCCTCGAGGCAATCGCGGATTGTCTGGCGCACCAGAGGATGGTCGGGGATCTCTAGCTCGCCTGGCAGATTTTCGGCACAGGCGACCTGGTCGGGGAAGACTGA
>DAITMW010000055.1:6896-28797 GCA_036834945.1 Steroidobacteraceae bacterium | reverse complement strand
GAGAGATTCGAACTCCCGACCTTCTGGTTCGTAGCCAGACGCTCTATCCAACTGAGCTACGGGCGCGTAAAAACGGTGCTGGCGGGCTAAGTCACTGAAAAGACAAGACTAAACGCGCCGGATGCCCCGCGACGCCGGTGCTTGCGCGGTCCGGTGCCGTTTGCGGGGCGCGCATCCTACCACAACCTCATTGTGAAGTAGGGACACTCAATAGCTCCTCGAAGAAACCGCCGATCTGCCGCGCCCGATCCACGAAGTGGATCTCGAGGATCCAGTGGCGCGGATTGCCCTTTTCGTCCGGCTCGCGCAGGCGATGGGGGTTGCCGGAGCGGATGGAGAAGCGCTTCGGGTCGGGGGAGCGCTCATGCGGGAAGTGACCGATGAGGTGGCCCGCCGTCGGGGCACCGAATTCCCAGCCGGCGGCCGTAGCCAGGGCGGCCACGAAGTCGTACAGAGCCCCGGCGGTGAGGTCCGGAGTCCTCTCGTAGAGCTCCTTGCCGCGCCGGAAGGCGGCGCCGATATCGCTCACGAGACGGTGCTTGTGCGGGTCGGACCCGACCGCGTAGGTGCGGCCGAAGTCGGCCTCCCAGGTGTCGAAAACCGGACCAAGGTCGAGAAACACCACGTCGTCCGCGGCGATCCGGCGGTCCTGGCTCTCGTCGTAGTAGCCCAGCAAGGTGTTCGGGCCGGAACGCGCGATCCGCTTGTGCCAATGGCGGCGTACGCCAAAGCTATCCCGCGCGAGATCATGGATCTCCTCGCTCAACTCGCTCTCGAGCTTGCCCGCCTGAATGAGCCCGCGGTTGACCACGTCGGAAAACAAAGCCTCCGCTTTGTTCTGCGCTTCGAGCAGTGACTGTGAAACAGCGTCCATCGAATGACCTCTCGTGCCCGTCCTGTCCCTCAACCGCCCTTCCCCAGGCAGCGCTCGAACCGACCGTCGACCCGGTGAGCATACCAACTGGTGGTGAGTTTGCGACTGATCTTCGGACCATGGAGCTTGATGGTCGGAACCATCGCACGAGGTAGCGGACGCTTCGCGACTTTCTCGGCGAGCGCGAACACACGCTTGTACAACTGCGTGCGCTCGAAGTCTTTGCTCTTGCCCTGCTCCAGCGCGCTGTGGATCGCACCGTCACTCATATCCAATCGTTCCGACAGCGCGCGCAGCGCCAGCTCCGTGCTGCTGACCGCGCTCTCGTGGGACAACAGCGCCCCATCGGTCGCCAGAGCAATTCCCGACGCCCGGCTGACCGCTTTCTGAAACGCTGCGTTACGGCTCGCGTACTGCCCGGCGTTGAAATCAGCAAACCGGTAAATGTACTCGTCGTACGGCGGTTGATAAGCAAACAGATGTGCGATGCCGAAGTACAGGCTTCCCCGGCGCGTGAAGACTTCATCGGCGACCGTGGTCTTGACTGGGTATGGGTAAGGCCGCGCCGACGCGTACGACTCCGCGAACGCCACGTTGACCTGCATCGGTCCACGGGTGCGTACCGGGTTGTAGTCCGAGAAGAGCTTCCGGCCGAGCGGCACGGACCCGATGAAATCCTCGTAGATGTCGCTCAAATCCTTCTCGGTCTTCGCGCCATCGATGCGCTCGCTATACGTACGTCCGGTCGGCGATCGCAACTCCAGCGCGCCGTGAACGATCAGACGGGGCACACCGGCCCGCTCGGCACGACCGTCAATTTCCTTCCATGCCATCGGCCCCAACCCGGGGACGACAGGGTTGACGTGGAAATTCGACTCCTGCTCGATTACCGCGACGACCGCGCAGACATTCTGGCGGGACGGCTCCAGGCCCTGGACGGTGAAACCCGCGTAAATATCGCTCACCCAACCCGGACGATCGGCTACTCCTTTCGGCAGCAGTTGGTCGATCTGATCGCGGGCCTGCTCCGGACTGAGGGTGGGACCGCCCGCCGCAGGCTCGGTGGGGCCGCTGGCGCAACCTGCCAATACCAACAGCAAAGCCGCGCCGGTACCTATCAGCGGCGCACGAATCCGTCTGCGAATAGCGCTGCCGAGCATCAAGACTCTCTCCGCGATCACCCGCGGAGAATCATACTGATCTGGTCAGCGCGCTACCAACCTACAGAAGGTCGTCCCGGCGGCGCTCGGCCCGCCACAACCAGAGCCAGACCCGATCCACCACAGCCTGCGGCACGTCCTGAAGCTCCTGAATTTCCGCATAGGCCCGTTGGGCACGCGCCAGGTCCAGAACGGCCTCGCGCCATTCGAGCTCACTCGCCTCACTGCGCTGCTCGAACCGACTGATATCGCTCATCGTGCACTCCGCACATCCTCTGGCGATTCAGTATTGCGACACTCCGCAAGCGACGCTTGCCGATCCCTGCGCTAATTGTTCCACCCGCTCGCTTCAGCGCAGGAGCTCCAGCGGCTTCGGCAATTTCGCGAGCAACTCGCCGCTGAACTCCGCACTGATGTGAAAGAACGCCAGCCGCGCGAGTTTGTCGGAGCGATTTTCCCAGGCGTGGTTCGTACCGCGCTGAACGACCATGTCGCTCTTCTTTAGCGTGACCTCACTGTCGTCCAGTATAAGAACGACTTCACCCTCGATGCACACGACGTAATCGAGCGTCTGCGTCCGATGCATCACGGTGCGCATACCGCCGTCCTGCGGTGGGTAGACGTCAATGATCCGGATGAGGTGACCGGTAACCGGCATGATCGTGAACTCACGCTCAGCAGGCTCGCGACCTTCGACTGACGTGAGCTCCGGAACCGCTTTCGGCGTATTCCACATCTCAAAAAAATCCGCGCCGACGGAAGCACCTCGCATCGGATGATGTTGCGCCGGGGTGCCGTCGGACAGCACCACCGACTTTCCGCTCGCGTCGTGACCGGTCACAATTCTTCTGGGTTCTGGCACCGCATCTCTCCTAGCCCGTTTCGAGGCCTTGCATCCTACCGTCACCCGGAGCCGCCTTCCGCACCAGGCTTCGGCCACAACCATAGCGCGGGCCCACCGCTAGACAGTTGTGCGACAATCCTCCTCCCACGCTCGATGAAGGGGTACGCACACATGCGAGCCTTGAAACTCGTTGGAATCGTACTCGGTTGCCTGGTTGCCCTGGTCGTGATCCTGCTGCTGGCCGTGCGCCTGTTCGTGGATCCGAACGATTACAAGGACCGCATCGCTCAGCAGGTCAAGACGTCCACCGGGCGCGAGCTCACCCTCTCAGGCCCCATCAGGCTCTCAGTGTTCCCCTGGATCGCGCTCGAGCTGGGGCCCGCGAGCCTCGGCAACCCGCCGGGCTTCAAGGCGGAGCCCTTTGCGGCCGTGCAGCACGTCGCCGTCCGGGTGAAATTGCTGCCCCTGTTGCGCAAGCAGCTCGAGATCGGCCGCATCGAGGTCGACGGGCTCGACCTGCGTCTGCAGAAGAACTCCGCGGGCCAGGGTAACTGGGAGAACTTCGGCAACAACGCCTCGCAACCGGAGCAATCGACGAGCTCCGGCTCCGGTACCCTGCCGGACCTCGCGGGCGTGGAAATCAAGAACAGCCGCTTCGCCTACCAGGACATGGTCGCCGATCACGTCAACCTGGAGTTGGGTCACGTGACCGCCGGTACGCCCATCCCCGTGAAGTTGAAGCTGGATCTGACCAGCGGCGCCGGCGCCAAGCCCATCGATATCAACGGCCAGTTGCAAGTCACGCTGGACCCGGGAAAGAAACAGTATCGGATCGCCCCGCTCGAGATCGACGGCACGATGAGTCCCGCGAAGGGTGCTGCCGCCATGGCCTACAAATTCGCCGTGCCACAGTTGGATGTCGATCTTGCGGCACAGACCTTCAGTGCGCCGGCCTTCAATGTCGAGCTCGCGTCCCTGCGCCTCGGCGGCAGCCTCGCAGGAAGCAAGATAATGGATGCCCCCAGTTTCAAGGGGACCTTCAAGCTCGATCCCGTCTCGCTGCGCGATCTGATGGCGAAGTTCGACATCACGCCACCGGTGACCCGTGACCCCAAGGTCCTGGCCAAATTCGCCGCGAGCGGCAACTTCACGTACGGCGCCAACGCGGTGGCCGCTGACAGCCTGAAAATTCAACTCGATGACTCCCAACTGAGTGGCAAGCTGGCCGTCAGCAATCTCGACACCAAGGCCACCCGCTTCAACCTCGCCATCGACCGGATCAACCTCGACCGGTACCGGCCGCCCGAAGAGAGCACGCCGCAGACGGCCGAGAAGCCGGCGGCCACGCAGAAGACCTCCGCCAAGAGCGAGGCACCCTCCAGCGATCCACTGAAGACCCTGGATTTGAACGGCACCCTGACAGTCGGCAGCGTGACGGCATCCAACATGAACCTGACCCAACTGCTCGTCACCATCGCGGCCAAGAATGGTGTCACGCATATCGCGCCGGCACGAGCGAAACTCTATGGCGGCGACTACACGGGCGACATCACGATCGACGATCGTGAGGCGACACCGCTCCTGAAAATCGACCAGAGCATGACCGGAATCGATGTGTCACAGCTGCTGAAGGACTTCGCCAAGACCCAGCGCATGTCGGGTCGCGGGACGGTAACGACCAACCTGACGGCCCGCAGTCTCGGCGGCGATGCCCTGATGAAGACCTTGAATGGCCGGGTGACCGCGAACATCGACAATGGCGCCATCGAAGGTCTCGACCTGTGGTTCGAGATCAATCGAGCGGTCGCTCTCATCCAGAAGCAAGGAATGCCCTCCGGCCAGAGCACGGGCCGGACGAAGTTCGATGCCTTCAAGGTCTCCGCGGACCTCGTCAACGGCGTCGCCACGACCAAGGACCTGAACATCGCCTCGCAAAACCTGCGTGTGACCGGACAAGGCACGGCCAACCTCGTCACCGATGCAATCAACTACCAGGTCAAGGCGACGATCCTGAAGGGAAGCCCCACGACGGGAGCGGTGTCCGCCAACACGTTGGCCGACATTCCGCTCAACGTCACCGGGACGATGTCGAGCCCCTCCGTGCGCCCCGACCTGGAGCAGCTGGCCAAGGCCCGCCTCCAGCAGGAGGTCGAGAAACACAAGGGCGAGCTGCAGCAGAAGCTGCTGGACAAGCTCAAAGGGGTATTCCATTGAGGCCGGCGATGGTCTCACCAGAAAACTAACTGGATGCCCGCCGGTGGTGGCTCCCCGAAATTGCCCGATACTGGCTCCTCCAAAGAGCCACTGAACCGCGCTACCTTGCCGGGGCTATGCCGTATCGGATCTTCCTCGCAGGTGCCGCAGGCGCCATTGGTAAACGCCTCACCCCTTTGCTGCGCGACGCGGGCCATTCCGTCGTTGGAACGACACGATCGCAGACGAAGACCGAGGAGTTGCGCTCGCTCGGCGCAGACCCCGTGGTGGTTGACGTCTTCGACGCTGCCGCTCTGACTGATGCAGTCAAAGCAGCCCGCCCGGACATCGTCATTCATCAACTCACCGATCTACCCAGGATTCTCGACCCGGCCGTGATGGGTGAGGCCAGGGTGCGCAACGCCCGGTTACGACGCGAGGGCACGAGAAATCTCGTCGCCGCGGCGGTCGCAGCCGGCGTCAGGCGATTCATCGCCCAAAGCATCGCCTGGGCGTATGCACCCGGCAGCGAGCCCCATTCCGAATCCGATCCCCTGGACACCGCCGCTCGAGGGGATCAGGCCGTTTCAGTCGGAGGCGTGATTGCCCTCGAAACCGCGGTGTCGGGCACCCAGGCGTTCGAGGGAATCATTTTACGCTACGGACAGCTGTACGGCCCGGGCACGTCCTACGACAAACCAACAGGAATCGTACCGGTTCACGTCGATGCCGCCGCCTATGCGGCGCTGCTTGCGTTGGATCGTGGCAAGCCAGGTGCCTTCAATGTCGCCGAGCCCAATGCCTACGCCAGGACGACGAAAGCCGCCGGGGAGTTGGGTTGGAGCGCGGATTTGAGACTGCCATGAGGACTTGAACTCCCTCACTCACTCTGGCGAGCCGTCGTCCTTCTCACGAGCCTCGAGCTCGCGCGCCCGGCGCGTGGCTCTTTCCAATACGTCCTTGGATGGCATGCCGGTTTTGGCATTGGTCCGCAAAGTCACCATCGTGCCCACGATGAGCACCACCAGCACAATGATGAGGATGATTGCCGTTACCATGCGATTCCCAAGGCGGTCCGGCCACGCTCCAACCCTGCGGGTGCGGGAGACCCGGCTTCATTGCGTCATATTAGGCGCAGTCCGCGCCCGGCTGCTGAGCTTTCTTGCAAGGGAAGCACTTCGCCCGGATTCCCTGTAACCTGTTGGGGTTGGCCGCAGGCAGGAGAGTTCAGATGCTCGAACCGTCGGCGAAGCGAATGCTGACCCGGTCGCTCCACGCAGGGCTGCTGGGATGGGCTGTATCACTGACCGCACTCCCCACACTGTCCCTGGCGGCGGAATCACTACCGGCGAGCGTACGCGCCTGTGCCGCGGAAACGGACAGCCTCAAGCGCCTGATCTGCTACGACCGGGAAGTTGCCCGGTTTCCGGAGCCCAAAGCGACTTCGCCCGCGGCAAAAAACCAGCCTGCCCCGAGCACGACCGGAGGAGCGAGCGCAAACACCACGGCGGCGCCTACTACAGCACCCGCGGCCGCTCCGACAACCGCCGCGGCCGGCGATTCGACACCAGCCCCCGCAACCGCCGCGGCCGGCGATTCGACATCCGCTCGCTCCAGCGCTCCACCGCCAGGCAAGCCTGCAACCGCCGACAAGCCCGGTCGCGTCGCCGCCCGGATCGTCAGCATCGACCGTTCGCCGAACGAGATGGTCCTGCACCTCGACAATGGCCAGACGTGGCAGCAACTGCAGGCGGTGGTCGGGGATCTGAGCTTGAAGACCGGCGACAACATCACGATCGACAAGCGCCTCGGGTCCTACTGGCTCACCGGACCGCACGTGTCGGGCATGAAGGTGCGACAGACGAACTGACGGTTACCTGACTCGCTCGATCAGCGCCTGCGCCGCGGCAGGGTTCGATACCTTGTGCCCGCTGATGACATACAGAAAGACATCGCGAGCCTTGTGCCCGTTCTTCTGCGGCGGTGTCAGCGTTTCGAGGTCTTCGGGACTGTCACCCTTGGCCCAACTCATGGCGCGCTTGCTCCACCGATCCAACGCGACAGAGGAATACCCCGCAGGCTCGTCGGATTTCGTTCCCATGATCCGGGCATACACAAAAGACGCCGTGACGTCAGCGATGAGCGGGTACTCGTCGGAGTCGCCGGCTATCACCACCGCGACTCCATAATGGCGGGCCATATCCACAAGCTCGGGGACGCGGAAACTAGCGTGACGAACCTCGACGGCATGGCGTAACGCGCGGCCTTCGTGCTCCTTGGGCAGCAACTTCAGGAAAGCCTCGAAGTCGGCCGGGGCGAACTTCGTCGTCGGCATCAACTGCCAGTTGATCGGCCCAAGCTTGTCCTTCAACTGTAGAAGACCACCGCGCAGAAAACGCTCGATGGTAGGTCCCGCCTCCGCAAGAACGCGGCGGTGGGTGGCATAGCGTGGCGCCTTCAAAGAAAAGATGAAACCGTCAGGCGCCTCATCGCGCCACTTCGCGAAGCTCTCGGGCTTCTGCGAGCCGTAGAACGTGCCGTTGATCTCGATCGAGGTGAGCTTGCTGGCGGCATATTCGAGCTCACGCTTCTGCACGAGGTCCTGCGGATAGAACGCGCCTCGCCAGGGCTCGTAGGTCCACCCGCCAACACCGATCCTGATCTGACCGCTCATACTGGAATTCTCCACGCCCACGCCCTGCGGCGCCACCCGGATATGGCATAGTTTCCGCAATGGTCAGGATGATGAAGACACCCCGAGGTAGACACAACGGCCGCTGGCGGCGGATCTCGGAAGCCGCGATCAATACGGCGCTCCGGGGTGGCTGGATCACGAAGTTGAGTTACCGCTGCGGTTTGCACGGCAGGCTCCGGGTGAGCACGCACGAAATCCGCATTCCGGCCGAAAAGCGCCTCCCCGCCCCGTTGGTTCTGGCCTTCGCCTCCGATTTTCACGCGGGTCCCACTACCGACCCGCAGGTGTTTGCAACCCTGCTCGACGAGTTGGTTGCCCGCAAGCCTGACGTGCTCCTGCTGGGCGGCGACTATGTCACTGGGGAAGCGAGCAGCGTGGCCGCGTTGGCCGCGGTCCTGTCACAGAGCCAGCCGCCGCTGGGAAAGTACGCAGTACTCGGTAATCATGACCTCTGGGCCGACGACGAGCATATCCAGCGTCAGCTGGATGCCGCGGGTGCGACGGTGCTCCTCAACGGCAATCGCTCCCTGCCACCCCCCTTCGAGCAGGTCTCCGTCTGCGGGATCGATGACCCCTGGACCGGACAGGTCGAGGTGGCGCGAGCCTTCGAGGGCGCCGGTCCGATCCGCATCTTCCTGACGCACTCTCCGGATGGCCTGCTGTTCCTGCGTAACGAGCAGTTCGACGTCGGGTTCGCCGGCCACACCCACGGCGGACAAGTCGCCTTTCCGAACGGAACCCCGGTCTTGAGCGCCTGCGGCCCGCTGTCACGGACCTATGGACACGGCCGGTTCGAAGTCGCAGGCCATGGCCCCCTGATCGTCGGTCGCGGGATTGGCTGCAGCAATCTGCCCCTGCGCCTCAACGCGGACCCCGAGCTGATTATCTGTACCCTGCTTCCGTAAACGTCCTATCCTTCCGCGCATGGGACGGATCCACGCCATCACCCAACGCCCTTTGTCCGACTTCGTGGACTTCCTGTGGCTTTCGCAAGGGTACGTGCAACCCCATGCCTCCGAGCGGCTCCTCCCGACGGGCCGCATGGACCTCGTCATCAGCCTCGACGAATCGTGCGGTTGGCGCGCGATCGCATCCGGAGCGCGCTCGACATCAATGCTACTGGGCACAGCCCGCCCCCTGACACTCATCGGGGTGGGCTTCAAACCTGGCGGTGGATTTCCTTTCTTCCCCTGTCCCGCGGGCGAGCTACAGGACTCGAGCACCCCACTCGACGCGCTCTGGGGCCCAACAGCCAACTCTGTGCGCGAGCAACTGCTCGAGGCCGTTACACCACGCGAGAGATTCGCCGTGCTGGAGGCGCACCTTCTGGAGTGCCTGCGGGCCGGACCGCGCCGACATCCGGCGATCCAGTATGCGTTGGCGACGTTTCAGAGCGGGTCCAACACGGCGACCATCGCCGACATCGTGGAGCACACCGGACTGAGCGCACGCAAGCTCATCGAGTTATTCCGTGGGCAGGTCGGGCTCACACCGAAAGTATTCTCACGGATGTGTCGGTTTCGACGCGTGCTCGGTCGCATCGGCAACACCCCGGATGTCGACTGGGCGGAAACCGCGCTCGCGTGCGGCTATTTCGACCAGCCGCACTTCATACACGATTTTCGCGACTTCGCCGGTGTCAGCCCGGCCGCCTATCTGCGGCACCGCACGGCCAATCCCAACCACGTGAGAGTCCCGGACTGACCGGCGTCGCGGCGGAAATTTTTTACAATCCGCGCTCACGTCCCAGGGGGCAGAATCGCCCTACTTCCAGAGGAGCCCCTCATGAGCTACACCACGCCCCGGATTACTCCATACCTGTTGTACGCGGACCTGGAGGGCGCCCTGACATGGCTCGCCCAAGCCTTTGGCTTCCGCGAGCGCCTGCGTGATAAGAATCCCGACGGCCGGCTCGTTCACGCCGAAATGGAGCTCGGCGACGGAGTGATCATGATGGGCTGTCCCGGCCCGCAGTTCATGAACCCGAAACGCCTCGGGCACGTCACACAGTACCTATATGTCCGCGTAGACGAGATCGACAAACATTTCGAGCGCGCGGTACAAGCCGGAGCGATCATCCTGGAGAAACCGGCGGATCAACACTACGGTGATCGGCGCTACGGAGCCGAGGATCCGGAAGGGCACCGCTGGTATTTCGCGCAAAGCAAACGCTAACGAGATGTCGGCTGGCCGCCGAGCGTCTGCTCCGCGGCCAGCCGGAACGCCTCGCGCATCTTCCGGTGGACGTAGGCTTCCATCTGGGCCCTGTAACGCTGACGGGCCTCCTCCGACTGACTCGGATCGTTCGCCAGCCTCACCCAGAGCTCATAGTCGGAAGCCTCGTCCTCACTCATGAGCTCAATCCTTCAGACTGACGAGCCCGCCCATGGCCGGATCCGAGTAACTGTCGCGACCGGTCTCGACGTGCCCCGCCAGGCGGTACTGGAAGGTCGAATCCGCTGCGACCGTCACGATCAGGTCGTACCAGCCATAGAACTGGCGAAGCGACCATTCGAGCTCCTCGAACGCTTCATGCGGCCGCAGGAGCCGTGTGACTCTGTTTCCACTATAGGCATCGACAACGGTGACCGTCGCGTTGCTGGATGCCACGTTGGTGATCCTCCAACCGATGGAGCCGAACTCCTGGAAGCCACAGCTCGAGCGAATATCGAGGGCCGCGGCATGGGGACCGACGCTTCCCTTGAAGTAGCGCGCGAAGCCGTTAGGACCGTAGATCGACAGATCGTACGAAGAACTCACGCTCCACGTTCCAGTCAGCTTCTTACCCGGCTCCACGGTGTAGCTACGCACGGTATCGGTAGCGTTACCGGATCGAACCTGGAACACCGCGGCGGCCCGCCCGGAGTTGGAGAACTCCAATGTCACGGCGCCCTTGGAAACAGAGCCATGAACATCCAACTGGTAGGGCAATGCACGGGCCGGACGTACGCCTCGCTCTTGCTTCGGTACGCCGATGATCAGGCCACTCAGCGTCGGCTCGAACGTCGAAACGTCCCCTCCCGCAAGCTCGCCCTGCGGCGGCATGTAGCCATCCGTCGACGGCAAATGCACGTGACCCGCGTTCGGATTCGCGAAGTTGAACACCGACGTCAAATCACCGGTGACAGCCCGACGCCACGGCGAAATATTGGCTTCGTGGACGCCAAAGCGCTTCTCGATGAACTGGATGACGGAGGTGTGATCGAACACCTCCGAGTTCACATAGCCGCCCTTGCTCCACGGCGAGATGGCGAGGAACGGCACGCGCACGCCGAGCCCGATCGGGCCGTTGGGGGTTGCGTTCGTCACCAGCTCGTTCTCGATGCTGACGGTCGAGGCGCCATTGGCGCTCGTCTGCGGCGGCGTCGGCGGCACGAGATGGTCGAAATCACCGTCATTCTCATCGTAGTTGATGAGGAAGACCGTCTTGCTCCAGACGTCGGGATTCGATACGAGGATGGCGAAGATCTGCGAGATGTACCAGGCACCGTAGTTGGACGGCCAGTCCGGATGCTCGGTATAGCCCGCCGGCGCGATGATCCAGGACACCTGCGGCAACTTGCCGCTCTTGACGTCACTACGGAAGTTGTCGAACAGATGCTCCGCCCAGGCCTGCCAGTCCTGCTCGGACGCTCCGGCAGCCGGAGTCAGACTCGTGATCTGCGTGCCGGCGCAGGCATTCTGGAACAGCGGCGAGCCCTGGGGCGCGGTGGCGTACTGGTTGAAGTACAGCACCGGATTGTCCGTGTAGTTGCCGGCGAACGAGTTGCTCGTGCCATCACCGAAGTCCGGCTTGAATGTCTGTCCGGCCAGGTCCTGGTAGATTTTCCAACTCACGCCGGCGGCCTGAAGCGTCTCCGGAAAGGTCTTCCAGACATAGTAGGCGCCATTCTCGAGACCGTTACCCGTCACCGTCCCGCCACCAACGCCGTCGACGCCGCCGCTCCCGAGGTAGTTCACGTTACCGACACAACCGGTCCACAGGTAACAGCGATTCGGATTCGTCGGCCCCATGATCGAGCAGTGATACGCGTCACCGACGGTGAAGGCATCCGCCAGCGCGTAGTGATAGGGGATGTCGTCACGCGTGAGGTGCGCCATCGTCACGGGACCCTTTGCGGTCGGCCATGAGTCATACTGGCCCTCGTTCCAGGCTTCGTGACCGCTCTGCCACGAATGATCGGTACCCGGCAGGTAGGTGAGACCCAGGCTGTTCAAACCGGAGCTGACACTCTCGGGATTGATGCGGAAAGGCGGAATCACGTAGGCACCGTCCGCAGGTCCGCCCAGGTTTCCGTAGTTCGGCGGTAGAGCGTAACCCGCTGCGACGTTGGCCTCGCCGGCAGGCTGGAGGAATACCGGGACCTGGGTGGTTCCGGTGCCGCTGGCCAGCGGCAGATGGATGTTGACGGCGCGCGGATCGGAGTAACCCCGCACGCCGCGCAGGGTGCCGAAATACTTGTCGAAGGAGTTGTTCTCCTGCATCAGAATGACGATGTGCTCGACATCCCGGATGGTGCCGGTGCGGTTGTTGGCGGGGATGGCGAGTGCCTTGGCAATATTGGCATTCAGGCTGCTGCCCAGGGCACCCATTCCCAACAAATGCAGGAATTGGCGACGGTCGGTATTCTTCATGCTATGACTCCTCCCAGCGTTACACGAAGCAGGATCAGTAAACGTCGCAACGTAGGCACTTGCTGTTGCGATCCCGTGAACATCTCGTGACGTCCTCCGACTTCGAAGCCCAGACCGCGCCAACGATCGAGCTCGAGTTGGATCGCCTGCGCGATCTCACTCGCAATGGGCGGCACACGGAAGCGCTCGCCGCGGCGCAAGCACTTGCCGCAACCGGACAGTCGTCCGACGCCTACCGCGACATCCTGTATCTGATAGCGACAAATCAACGCTGCCTGAATCGAATCAACGAGGCGTTGGCAACACTGGAGCGGCTGCAGAAACAACATCCGGGCTACAGCCGCCTCTTCCAGGAACGCGGCTATTGTTTCGTCGCGCTGCGGGACGCGCGGCAGGCAATCGATGCTTTCCAACGCGCCGTGAGTTTTGATGCGGCGTTACCGCAAAGCTGGAGCATGCTCGAACGCCTGTACGTCATGACAGGCGACATCCGCAATGCGGGTGTCGCGGCCCGGCATGCCGCGGTCGCCGCCAAAGTGGCGGACGTTCGTGTACTGATCGCGCGACAAATGTATTCGCAAGCCGTCGCTGAGCTCGATTCACTGCTGCGGAGCGACTCCACCAACCAGGACTATCTGGCGCTCTTCGCGACCACGTGCGCCCTTCTCGGCGAGCACGAAACGGCCAGCGCCTCGTACCGCAAACTGCTGGCCTCGGCACCTGGAACACCCGAACTACACTTGCCGCTGGCCCATTCTCTGAAGGCATCCGGCGCGGCGGTCGAGGCACTCGAGTCGTACCGTGCCGCGCTAGCCGCCAGGCCAGGCTTCGGCGATGTCTGGTGGAGCCTGGCCAACCTCAAAACCTACCGCTTTTCGCAAGATGAGATCACCGCCATGCAGGCCGAGGAAGCCGCGTCCGGCGCCCAACCGGTCGACCGGTACCATCTGTGCTTCGCGCTCGGGAAAGCGCTCGAGGACCAAGGCGAGTTCGCGCAGTCGTGGCACTACTACGAGCGTGGCAACGCGCTCAAACGCGCGGCAAGCCCCTATAGCCCGCACATCTGTGATACCAACACATCCAAACAGATGGAGGTGTGCACAGAGCAATTCTTCGCCGCGCGCACCGGCTTCGGGGTCCCGGATCGCGATCCTGTGTTCGTCGTCGGCCTGCCACGCTCCGGATCGACGCTCATCGAGCAGATTCTGGCATCGCACCCGCTGATCGAAGGCACACTGGAGCTCCCTGACATCCAACGGATCGTTCTCGAGTTACAGGGCCGCCACCCACACCCTGACGGTCCGCGCTATCCGTCTGTACTCACCGAGCTCGGCAACGAGGCTGCTCGCGAGCTGGCACAGCGTTACCTGGCGAGCACCCGAGCCTATCGACGGACCAACCGGCCGCTGTTCATCGACAAGATGCCGAACAACTTCCGCCACATCGGGCTCATCCATCTGATGCTGCCGAACGCCACGATCATCGACGTGCGGCGCGAGCCCATGGCGTGCTGCTTCAGCAACCTGAAGCAACTCTTCGCCAGCGGGCAGGAGTTCACCTACGGCATCGAGGACGTCGCCCGCTATTACCGCACCTATCTCGACCTGATGCGGCATTGGGACACAGTGCTACCGGGGCGGGTGTTGCGAGTCCAATACGACGACGTGGTGGCTGACCTCGAAGGCAATGTCCGCCGCATCCTCGACTTCTGCGGCCTGCCGTTCGATCCCGCCTGCGTAAGGTTTTACAACACCCGGCGCAGTGTCTCCACGCCGAGCTCGGAGCAGGTCCGTCAGCCGATTTTCCGCGAGAGCCTCGACCAGTGGCGCAATTACGAGCCCTGGCTCGGCCCACTGAAAGATGCGCTGGGCGATGCGCTCGGCCGCTACCGCGACTGACGATCACTTCTTCACGAGAGTGTCGTCCGCGATCCAATTCACTTCCCACGTCTGGCCGCCATCGGCGGAAAACGCCTGCTCGAAATGACAGGACGTGGCCGTGATCCGCGAGATGACAAAGCGCACCAGGATGGCGCGGTTGTTGAAAGTCTCCTGATCGTAGAACTCGCCCCGCCCGTCCTTGAATTCGCCGATCGTCGGCGGTCCGAACGCGCCACCACGGCTGCTGGCGACGTTGAGACTCCACTGATGCGCCTCCGGGTTGTAGAGACGGAAGGACGCCAGCTCCAGGTGTCCCGCGGGCCCATCCGCTTCGAGCTCGACCAGGTTGGCACGCCCATTCCAGACCTTGGTGACGACGGAAGTGCCGTCGTACTGACCCCAGACATTCGAGCCACTCAGTGGATGCAGCAGCCGCGACACGTGAGTCTTCCACGTGCCGATCTCGAAATCGAAGTCATGTTGGCCGTCACGAAGTGACTGACCTTCCGCCGCGCCGCCTGTCACCGGCAGCAACATCACAATTACAGTAGCAACCGCCAGCCGCGGTACGAGACCGTGAAGCACTGTCCACCCCCTTTCGCAACGCCTGGGGCAATTATCCGCCGTGGGCGAAGCCTCGCTGAAGAGCCACTTCCAGCAAAATGGAAGAGATCACTTCGCATTGCCGATCGAGTCCCACGCATGGGATCATTCCGCCAAACAATCAGCACAGGGACTCTCATGCCGATGCGAACCGTCGTTGCGTTCAGCCTGGGCCTCGTGATCCAAGCACTGGCACTCGCCCAGGAGCCTCCCATGGAGCCGCTCCGTCCCGACCAGGTCGCCTTCCGCGCCCTTTATAAAGAGCTCGTCGAGACCAATACCACCCTCTCCGCGGGAAGCTGCACGGCAGCGGCCGAGCGCGTCGCTGCCCACCTGAAATCAGCGGGATTCGCGGACCAGGACATCACCCTTTTCTCGGTACCCGATCATCCGAAGGAAGGCGGAATCGTCGCCGTGCTGGGCGGAACCTCGAAATCCGCCAAGCCGATGTTGTTGCTCGGACATCTGGACGTCGTTGAAGCGAAGCGCGAGGACTGGACGCGCGATCCCTTTACTCTGATCGAGGAGAATGGGTATTTCTTCGGCCGCGGGACGGCCGACATGAAGGCGATGGACGCCACCTGGGTCGATGCGCTGATGCGTTTCAAACAGGGAGGCTACCACCCGAAGCGCACTATCAAGCTGGCTCTCACCTGCGGCGAGGAAACCACCTACGCATTCAACGGTGCCGAATGGCTGGCGAAGAACAAGCCGGAGCTGATCTCCGCGGCATTCGCACTGAATGAAGGCGGCGGCGGACGCACCGACGGACATGGCAAGCTCGTCGTCGAGACCATTCAGGTCGGCGAGAAAGCCGCGCAGAACTATCGACTCGAGACAGTCAATCCGGGTGGCCACAGCTCCATCCCGATTCGCGACAACGCGATCTATGAGCTCGCGGACGCCCTTGCCAAAGTGCGAGACTACGAATTCCCGGTGAAGTTCACCGACACCACCCGTGCGTACTTCGCGAAAGCGGGCGCGGTGCGCCATGACGAGTTGGGACGTGCGATGGTCGCGCTGTCGAAGAACCCCGAGGATCACGCAGCCGAAGCCATTGTTTCCAAGGATCGCAGCTACCACAGCATGTTGCGGACGACCTGCGTCGCCACACTCCTGGAAGGCGGCCATGCCAACAATGCCCTGCCTCAGCGAGCGACCGCCAACATCAATTGCCGCATCTTCCCCGGCGAGACCGTGGAGCAAACTCAGGCCGCGCTCGTTGCCGCGATTGGCGATCCGAAGCTCGCGGTGACGCCGGTGGCGCCGATCCGGCCCCTGGGCATTCCTCCGGCGCTCGATCCGAAAATCATCGGACCCGCTGAAAAGCTGGTCGCCAGGTATTTTCCGGGAGTGCCCCTCGTTCCCACCATGTCGACCGGCGCCACCGACGGCATTTTTCTCGAGGCCATTGGCATTCCTGTCTATGGTGTGCCGGGTGGTTGGGGCGATCCCGATGGCAATGGCGCACACGGTCTCAATGAGCGCCGCAGCGTGCGCTCGGTCTACGTCGGCCGGGACTTCCTCACGGATCTGATCAAGGCCTACGCGGACGCGACCTAGTTTGCCCAGCCTGACCCTGGAGCCGATCGGATTCGTCCGCAGCCCCCTGACGACGAAGGTGGAGGCCGCCCGCCAGCCGCGGGCGGCGACCGATTCGCCGGCACTGATCGAGCTGCTCCCGGGCCATAACTTCGAGCACGCGCTCGCGGACCTGGAGAGTTGGGAGTTGGTCTGGGTGCTCTTCTGGTTCCACCTCAACGCCGGCTGGCGACCGAAGGTGCTGCCACCACGGAGCACGACCGGACGCAAAGGCGTGTTCGCGACCCGCTCACCCCATAGGCCCAATCCCCTGGGGATGTCGGTCGTACGCCTGGAGCGGGTGGACGGCTTGATCCTGCACATCCGTGACTCCGACATGCTCGATGGCACGCCCGTGCTCGATCTAAAGCCCTACATCGCTTACACGGACGCACACCCCGGCGCTGGGACGGGCTGGCTGGAACCTTCCGACCCAGTGAGTGCTTACACGGTGGAGTTCACGGCACCCGCCACAGAACAAGCGGTCTGGATCGAGACGCACACGGGACTCGCGATCCGAGAACGCATCCAGTCGACGCTGACCTTGGGCCCGGAGCCGCATCCGTATCGCCGGATTCGCCGCACCGCTGATGGCATGCTGCTCGCGGTAAAGGAATGGCGCGTACGCTTCACCGTCGCCGAGCGCAGCATCCAGGTGACCGAAATCAATTCGGGATTCCGCGCCTCGCAGCTCGCCACGAACGATGGTGATGACGCTCTGCAAGCGCATCGGAAGTTTGTCGCGAGGTGGCCGCCCGCCTAGCGGCCGGGCCACTTACGGAAAGCGCGCAGCCGATCACAAAACCACAAATCCAATGCAGGCTTTGGTCGGAACCTGCCGAAAACTTTGGATGTCGAGGCGCCATTGTTTGATCCGAGGTCGGCCGGCCCATGCTGATTCCCTTATTCCTCCTACTGCTGCTCGCATCCCTGGGATTTGCCAGTTGGATCGCTCTGAGGGGCGCCGGACCAGGCGTCGCCACGAAGCGACACCCCAAGGCCAAGACCAAGGTCAAGAGCCAGTCCAGTTCGGAGACGGAGGCGCCTGTCGTTCTCGAGCTGCCCCCCGACCTGCGGCATCTGCCGGAACCGCCCGTGCTGCAAGGAGCCTCGGTACAGATTCTCGACCGCGAGGAGATCCTTCGCAGACTGCGTGCACTGGAATTCGCTGTCAGGGATCTCGGCGAGCCGCAGCCGGATCATGACCGCATGGTCGTAGCCGCCGTCGCCGCCATTGATGATGCCGCCACACAGCGGCGATATTCGCCGAGGCGCCCCAACCTGCTGCCACAGCTGATGCGAGCCATCAATGACGAGGACGTATCCCGTCGCGAGCTCGCGGCGATCATCGCCCGCGACCCGTCGCTCGTGGGCGCCTTGTTGAAGATGGCCAACAGCGCCTTTTACCGCGTCTCGTACAAACCCGTTGAGTCCATTGAGCGCGCGGTCGTCATACTCGGCAGCGATGGGCTGCGCTCGTTGATGACGGCTGCGTTGATGCAGCCGATTTTCGAGGTCGCCAGCGCCGGTGCCTTCCCCCGCTTCGCGGAGTTGGTCTGGGAGCACGCCCTTCGCTCGGCGCACGCAGCAATTCCCCACGCGGCGTTGGTTGAGCGCGCGGACCCGTTCGCGGCCGAGCTCCTCAGTCTCGTCAGCGGCCTGGCGGAAATCGTGATCTTCCGCGCCGCGATGGACAAGTCCTCCAGCTGGTCGAGACAAGGTCAGCCTGATCCGCTGGTGCTCGCCTCGCTCCTCGACTCGCAGGCCGCGGCCTTCGCCTGGCGCATCGGCGCCGATTGGGAACTGTCGGAACTGATGATGGGCGCCCTCGAGGAGCAGATGGTGGCCGCCGAGCCCACCACGCCGCTCGGTCGCTCACTGCGCTTTGGCCGCTGCGCGGGTGCCCTAGCCGTATTGCACACGAACTCCATCATCGACGACACGACGGTACGCCAGTCACTGCCGGAAGCGGGCCTGTCCCCCTCTCACCTGAAGTGCATGTGGACCCGCCTGCTTCAGAAGCACGAAGATCCTCGCCTCGCGCGCGCTGCCAAAAGTCCCGCCCGCCCCGGCCGCCTCGCACTCGCCCCCGCCGCCTGATTCGCGCAGGGCTACCGCTGCATCACGACTCTCACACCGCTTGCCCAGCCTCGCTTTCGGCCAGACTGATCAACTGCCTGGCCAGGTCGGAATCCTCGCTAGAGCACACAGCCAGCACTACCGCACCGTCGCACCCTTTCGCCGTATACGCGTGGCCCATCGCGCTATCCAGGTAGACACCCTGACCTGTCGCCAGCGTCACGGGCGTATAAAACTGCAGATGGACTTCGATCGTACCCTCGAGCACATAGATGAACTCTTCGCCCTTGTGCCGTAGCAGCTCTCCGAATTCGACGATGTCGTGAGCACGGATGCGAACGATGATCGGCACCATGCGCTTCTCGCGCAGATCGGCGCAGAGATACTCGTAGTCATAATTGGGCGTGGAGACCTGAACGGAGTTACCGCTACCGGTCAGACTGCGGCGCGCGGTCACCACTTTGGGCGCCCCACTCGCCGCAGGCGCCTCGGCCAGGGATAGAAACTCGGTCAGCGTGAGACCCAGCCGTGAGGTGAATTGCTGCAGCTTGTCATAGGTGAGCGAAAGTTTGTCGCTCTCGACCTTCGCCAGGGTCGACAGGGGGATGCCGACTTTTTCGCTCATCTCGCGCAGCGTCCAGCCATTGCGCTTGCGCACCAGGCCGACCAGGCTGCCCAAGGTACCCTGGCTTTGCGGGTGCTCACCCGCCTGTTTCTTTTTCATCCCCGCAGCTTATCGCGGCCGAAACGCAGCGCCAAACGGCGGGGTACCTTGGGCACGGCACCCCGCTGCGGGCGCGATCACTCAGCGCTTGTCGTACTCGTCGTGACGACGCCACCAGACGCCCTGCTCGTTACGTCCTTTCGGGGCCCGGTCGAGCCATGGATACATTCCCCAGATTCCATCCAGACCGCGCGCGTAGGTGGAATAGGTGTGATACACGGTCCCGTTTTCCAGCACAAAAGCACTCATTCCAGGCCTGTCGCGGGTGAAAGTGGCGGCGTCGGTGCCGGTCATGGCGGCGTGCTCCGCCACCGGTCCGTCGCTGGCGGGCTTCTTCGGGAGTGGCGGCTCGCGCCGGTAGTTGTATTCGATGCCGCCCTGCTGTTGCTGATCCACTGTGAACAGAACGTTGAAGTCAGCGTTGAAGTCGCTGCCGGCTGACGATGCCCAGGGAAACGTCCATCCCATCCTCCGCTTGTAGGCCTGTAGTTTCGGCAAGGGCGCTCGCGAAACCGCGGACAGCATGACATCGTGATTCGCGAGGTGAGTGGCGATGCCGTTGAAGCCGTCGGCGATCGAGGAGCAGGACGGGCACCCTCCGGTGTAGTCCGGCCCGAACATGAAATGGTAAATGAGCAGCTGGGAGCGCCCCTGGAACAAGTCTGACAGCGACGCGCTGCCTTGCTCGGTCTCGAAGCGATAGGCCTTGTCGATCCGAACCCAGGGCAACTCCTGCCTGTGCCGCGCCACCTCGTCGCTGCGATGTGTGAGCTCCTTTTCCTCCTGGAGCAGCTGGAGCCGTGCTGCGAGCCACTCCTGACGCGTACCGGTGACATGACGGGTCATGGTCTCTTCCTCCTCATCGATATGTGTTTGACCGTGCGATAGTTTCAGCTCCGGATATGAGACAGTGGGAGTGACAAGTGTGACGGGATTCGGATGGACTCATTGATCACAGCAGCGGGGCGAGCCCTGGCCGCGGGCGATCCCCTGGGCGCGTTGAAGCGAGTCGCCCTGCGCGACGACGCCCCTGCCCTGGCGCTCCGTGGGATCGCCATGGCGCAGCTGGGTGACCTGGTTCGAGCAAAGGCTCTGCTGCGACGGGCTGCTCGCGCCTTTGGGCCCAAGGAGGCGGTCTCCCGGGCCCGGTGCATCGTCGCCGAAGCGGAGATTGCGCTCGCGTCCCGTGACCTGGGCTGGCCCGTGAAGACTCTCGACGCGGCACGAGCGACCCTCGAGAAGCACGGCGACCGGATAAACGCCGCGCATGCGCGGTATCTCGAGGTCCGGCGACTCCTCCTGATCGGGCGACTCGATGAAGCCGAACGCGGGCTCGCCGAGCTCGATTCCATGCCTCTTCCCGCCGCGTTACGCGCCGCGCATGAGTTGGTCGTCGCTGGAATTGCCATGCGGCGCCTGCAAACGAAAACAGCTCGCGAAGCGCTCGCTCTCGCAGAGCGCGCGGCGCGTCAAGCAGGTATTCCCGCGCTGACGGCGGAGGTCGAAAACGCATCTCTCATACTGAATACGCCAGCAGCGCGTCTCATTACGCGGAGCGAACAGCGTCCGCTCCTGCTCGAGGACGTTGAAACGCTGCTCGCATCCAAGGCGATTGTTGTAGATGCATGCCGTTATGTCGTACGCGACGCACGCACCACGGTCTCGCTTGCAAAGCGTCCGGTGTTGTTCATGCTTGCTCGCATACTGGGCGAAGCGTGGCCTGGAGACGTGGCCAGAAGCATTCTCGTCGCGCGCGCATTTCGTGCCAAGCGAGCCGATGAATCACATCGCGCCCGGTTGAGAGTCGAGGTCGGGCGGCTTCGCAGAATGCTTCGAAAGCTGGCGGACGTAAGCGCGACGGAGCAAGGTTTTGCTCTCGTGCCGCACCGCGCACGCGAAGTGGTCGTGTTGGCGCGACCAGTCGAGGAGGAAAATGCGGAGGTGCTGGCCTTCCTGGCCGACGGCGAGTCGTGGTCGAGCTCGGCCCTGGCACTGGCGCTCGGCGCTAGTCAACGCACCGTGCAACGCGCACTCGATTCGCTTGCGGCGGCGGGCAAGGTACAGTCGTTCGGCGACGGGCGTGCCCGTCGCTGGATGACACCGCCGGTCCCCGGTTTCACGACGGCTTTGTTACTCCCCGCACCGCTACCGAGTGAGTAGGATGACACCATGAAACGCGCAAACGCCGAAATCATCCGCGAATACGGTCCCTTTCCGGGCATCGACAAAGTGCATGGCGTCAGCTACGACGGCCAACAGGTCTGGTTCGCGACCGGTGACAAGCTGCATACCCTCGATCCCGCCAGCGGCAAGCTGCAACGCTCGATCGATGTCGCGGCCCACGCCGGGACGGCCTTCGACGGGCAGCACCTCTTCCAGATCGCCGAGGATCGGATCCAGAAGATCGACCCCAAAACCGGCCGCGTACTGGGCACGATCCCGGCACCCGGCGGCGGCAGTGACTCCGGGCTCGCGTGGGCTGAAGGAACACTCTGGGTGGGCGTGTACCGGGACCGGAAGATCCTCCAGATCGATCCCGATACCGGCGCGATCCTGCGCACCGTCGAATCCAACCGCTTCGTCACAGGAGTCACCTGGGTCGACGGCGAGCTCTGGCACGCCACGATGGAAGG
>DAITMW010000055.1:0-6796 GCA_036834945.1 Steroidobacteraceae bacterium | reverse complement strand
GAAGTGATCGCGATCGAGGAGGCGGGACACGGACATACGAAGGCCACCTCGCGAGCCTTTACATTCGAGAACACCGCGGACGACGTCGCGGCGTTGTTGGATTTCCTGCACATCTCGCAGGCGGACCTCCTCGGCTTCAGCAATGGCGGGACCTCCGCCCTGGAGGTCGCCATTCGCCATCCGGGGAAGGTGCGCCGCCTGGTCCTCGCATCCACCCTTTATCGTCGCGACGGCATGCCCGATGGCTTCTTCGAGAGCATGAAAACCGCGACCGTTGCGGTGATGCCCGAGGCATTGAAGGAGGCCGACCGGCGCGTGAATCCCGACCCGAGCCACCTGCAAGCGCTCTTCGTCCAGGACAGTCAGCGCATGCTGCACTTCAAGGACATTCCGGAGGACCAGATCCGTGCCATACACGCACGTACCCTGGTGTTGAACGGTGATCAGGATGTCGTGAAACCGGAGCACGCGTTGCGGCTCGCGAACGCGATTCCGGGCGCACGACTGGCGATCCTACCGGCGACTCACGGCGCTTATCTCGGCGCTGTCGACGCGGGACCGTTCGACCGCCCTCTCGTTGAAAGTACGTTGACTCTCATCACGGAGTTTCTGGAGCATTAGTGCAGCGCCTTCAGGAAGGCGATGACGACCGCACCCGCGTTGTCCGCGGCCAACTGAAAGAACGTATCCATCTCGTTCTTCGCGGCGCCACCGCCAGCCAGGTCTGAAAGAGTACGGAAGGCGATGAACGGTTTGCCGTTGACGTACGCGACATGAGCGACGGCGGCCGACTCCATGTCGATGACCTCGGCCTCGAACGCGCTGTGCGCATATTGCCGGAAGGCTTTGTTATCCACGAACGCCTGTCCGGAAACCCCGTGGCCGCCGACCACCACTTTCGGCTTATGGCTCAGACATTGTTGTTGAGCGCAATCGTGCAAGGCGGTCGTACCGGCGATCGCTCTCGCGGTATCCAACATCGCCTTGTCGACGTGAAACCAGGTTACCTTCTTCGGCGGCTCGTGACCCTGCGCGATCTGCACGGGCTGTGGAAATATCATGCCGTAGTGAGTGGCGCTCGGGGTGGCATAAGGCGGTAACTCGTAACCTGCTTTACTTCCCTTCTCTTCGCGCGCAAACACCGATTCGAGATACTCGCTCCACTCGTCGGGGACCACCACGTCGCCGATCGCCAGATGCGGGTCGGCGCCGCCAGCGATCCCGGAAAACACGATGCGCTCGATCGCGAAATGATCCAGGGCGAATTGCGTCGTCATCGACGCGTTGACCATGCTTATGCCGCTCAGGAACAGCAGCACCGGCTTGCCCTCGATCGTGCCGATGACAAAGTTCGTTCCATTGAGTGTGTATTCCTTGCGATCGTGGACCGCTGCACGCAACAACACCCACTCCGGCTCGAATGCCGAGATCACGGCTGTTCGGGGCGTGGCGTCATACAGATCCGCCGCCCGAGTGAGCGAGGCAGCGGCGTTGAGCAAAAACAACAAACTGACCGCTATACACCGTACCCTGCCGCGACGCTGTAACCACATGGCTCACCAAGGAATCCCGCTTCTCCTTGCACCATCATGCATCAGGGGAACAGCGCGTATCGTTAAGAGTTGCTTAGTCTCGGGACCCTCGTACGGGTATAGTGATTCGTGGGATGAGCGCATCCGATAATCTGCTGGGCACCTATCTGAGAGATCGCCGGGCGAAGCTCGATCCAGCGGCATTCGGCTTCTCACTGAGCCGCCGCCGGACACCGGGGCTGCGACGCGAGGAAGTCGCTCAGCGCGCCAACGTCAGCGCAACCTGGTACACCTGGCTCGAACAAGGTCGAGGCGGAGCACCGTCTCCCGAAGTACTGGAGCGCATCGCCCGCGCCCTGATGCTCACGGATGTCGAGCGCGAACACGTCTTTCTCCTCGCTCTGGGCCGTCCGCCCGAGGTCCGCTACCCGGCAACCGAAGGCGTTACGCCACGACTGCAACGGATTCTCGACGCCCTGGAGCTGAGCCCGGCGATCGTGAAGACGCCCACCTGGGATGTCGTCGCATGGAATCGGGCCGCTGCCGCGGTGTTGACCGACTACGGATCGCTCCCCCCGGAACAACGCAACATTCTGCGCCTGGTCTTCCTCGACCCCCGTGTCCGAGCGGCACAGTTTGATTGGGACAGCGTGGCCCGCTTCGTCGTGGCGGCATTCCGGGCGGATGCCGCACGTGCCGGAGCGGCGGTCGCACCGAAAGTCGACGCACTGGTGGACGAGCTCCGCCAGCTGAGCCCTGAGTTCGAGGCCCTGTGGCGGGACAATGACGTCCGACACTACGGCGAAGGCCTCAAACGCCTGCGACACCCGGCGCTCGGACCGATCGCGTTCGAATATTCGGCGTTCACCGTCGACGGCCGCCCCGACCTGGGCATGGTGATCTACAACCCGGCGACACCCGCCGACGCCGAGCGGATTCGATCAATCCTGCAAGTCTGAGCAAGCCGGGTTCGCCGACTCCCCGTAGTCTTGCGGGGTGATTACGAAGAGCGAGCGTTACCGCGAGATTCTGGTCGTTCTCGCCCGCCACGGCATCGGCATCGTCGATGACCAGCTCATCAAGCACGAAGCCGGCGACCAGGCGAGAGCCGAGCATCTTCGCCAGGCCTGCGAGGAGCTCGGAACTCTCTTCATCAAGCTCGGCCAGGCGCTCTCGACCCGCGCGGATCTCCTGCCCGATGCCTATCGCAGGGAGCTCGCGAAACTACAGAGCGAAGTCGCGCCACTTCCGGCAAGCGCGATGGAGGAAGTCATCCGCGCGGAGCTGGGCAAACGCCCCAGCGAGCTTTTTGCCTCCTTCGAACTGACTCCGCTGGGGAGCGCCTCCATCGGCCAGGTTCACGCGGCACGCCTTCGCGATCAGCGTGAAGTGGTCGTGAAGGTGCGCAAGCCCCACGTCGACGAGTTGGTCGAGATCGATCTCCGGATTCTCGGCCAGCTCATCGATGAGTGGTCGCCTCGCTTCCCTGTCCTGGAGCGTTACAACGCGCGTGGTCTGCTGCGAGAATTCAGCGACGTGCTGCTGGCTGAGATCGACTATGGGCGCGAAGCCGAGAACGTAAAATCCTTCCGCGACGCATTCGCGAACGACAAGGGATTCAAAATCCCCGCGGTCATCGAGGAATACTCCAGGACGCGCGTGCTTACAGAGGAGCGCGTCGAGGGACGCAGGCCGTCTGATCTTGGAGACCTCGCTAAGAGCCTGCGCGCAGTGGTCTCACAGCGCATCGCCCGCTTCGTGTTGGAACCTGCATTCCTACGCGGCTTCTACTACGCCGACCCGCACCCCGGCAATCTTCTGATCCAGGCGGACGGCTCTCTCGCCGTCATCGATTTCGGCAAGATCGGACGCCTGACACCAGAGGCACGGCGCCGCGCGGCAGACCTCTTCATTGCATTGGCCCAGTCCGATGCGCAAGGCCTCGCGGACCGCCTCATTGAAATCACCGCTCCCACACACCCCATCGACCAGGATCTGATCACGAGAGAGATCGATCGCATCCTGGCGCTCTACGTTAATGTGTCGCTCGAGCACCTGCGGTTCGGCGATGCGCTCAGCGAGCTCCTGCAGTTGGTCCGCCGTCAGCAACTGCGCTTGCCGGGAGCGCTCGTGCAATTTTTCAAGGCGCTGGCGATGTGCGAAGGCCTGTTGCAGGAGATCGACCCCGACTCGAGATTCGCGGACTACCTGCGACCGATGGTCGCAATGCTGTCTTACCAGGCCTATGCCGGCCCGCGCTTGGCAGGCCGCCTGCGCGATGCGGCGATCGAAGCCACCGAGCTCGGCATCGAGCTGCCACGTCGCATCGACAGGGTCCTGGGTCAGGTCGAAAGAGGCAATCTACGGGTCTGGACCCGCATCGAGGACGCCGACCGGATCATCGAGCGCCTCGAGCACATGGTGGCCCGCTTCAGCGCCACGATCCTCGCCGCCGCCTGCATCGTGGGACTCGCCATCGTCATGCAGTTCTACCAACCTCGGGGATGGCGGAGTTGGATTGGCGCCGCCTTCTGGTTTGGAGTGGCGTACGCGGCCATCGACGTCGCGAGGACTTTGTGGACCTTGCGTAAGAGAGGTTGAGAGAGCCGACATGGGCAACCGGAAATTGATGCGGCACGGCGCCATTCTGTTTCTCCTCGGCCTCCTCACAGGCCTGCTGGAAACACACTTCACCAACATGCGCATGGCGCTCGCCGCCCACCTGGAAGGGGTGATGAACGGCACGTTTCTCATCGCATTGGGAGCGATATGGGGTGAAGTGAGACTGCCTTCGGTAGCCAAGGTCACCGCATACTGGGCCGCCCTCTGGGGCACGTATGTGAACTGGCTGACGACGACGTTAGCCGCCCTATGGGGCACGGCCGTCGACAACCCTATCATTTCCGCGGGACATCACGGACTGCCCTGGCAGGAGCAACTCGCCGGGATCGGATTCCTGAGCATCACCATCGCCATCATTGCCGCCGCCGTGCTGATCGTCTGGGGCCTGCGGCCAGCGACCTCGCAGTAAGTCCGACCAACCGTCTGCTTCCTGGCGGCGCGACACGACATATTGTCGGACCGCACCCAGCGACTCCGTGCCCGTGAACTCCGTCACGCCTCGGTCATGGAGCGCTCCGCTGTGCACGGAACCTTCGCTAGGCTGACCTCACAAGTTATCAGGGGTCATCTTGAAGTCAGAAGCGATCGTAGACTCAATCAATCGTCGCACGATGCAGCGCACGGTCGACGAGTATGCTTACGATGGGCTGACTCCACCGGAACGCGCGGCGTTCGCGTCGGTCGCCAACTCCTGCAGGGGGAAACGCATCCTCGATCTCGGTGTTGGCGCCGGCAGAACCGTCCCGGCGCTGCGCGCGTTGAGCGAGCACTACGTCGGAGTGGACTATGTGCCCGAGATGGTCGCGCATTGCCGCAACCGCTTTCCGGATGTCCGATTCGAAGTGGCCGACGCCCGGAGTCTGACCGCTTTCGCCGATCGTTCCTTCGATCTCATCGTGTTCGCGTGCAACGGTATCAGCATGGTGGCGCACGAGGGGCGGCTGGCGATACTGAAGGAAGTGCGCCGGCTACTGGCGCCCTATGGTCACTTCATCTTCTCGACGTACAACCGGAACAACCAGGCTCACGAGCGATTTTTCACACTGCCTGACTTCAGCATGAGCTTTCATCCGCTGCACTTCGCGGCGCGGGCCGTTCGATTCGGCGCACACACCGTTTACAGCTTCTACAACCGGATCCGCTTCGCGCGCCACGAGATCCGAACGGATGAATACTCGATCATCAACGATCGCTGCCACCACTACCGAACCATGCTGTACTACATCCATCCTCAGCATCAGTTCGCGCAGCTCAGGGCCGCGGGCTTCGGCAACGCGCCGACGCTGTTCAATCAACGGGGTGAGGGGGCGCCGGAAACCTCGATGGACGACTCGCTGACTTACGTAGTCGCGGCGTGACGATACGCCCGGATTACGCGAGCCCGGGTTCATGCACGGCCCTTCGCGCGCAAGCGCGTCAACTCCTGAAGTGCCATCACGAGCCGATCGATATCCGCAGCCTGGTTATATAGATAGCAGGACGCTCGAACGGCCGCCGGCACTCCAAACCGTTTCAACAGCGGCACCGCGGCGAGATCGCCGGCCCGAACGGCAATTCCACGAGAATCCAAGTGCCGCAAAATCAGGTCTGGAGCATGCTGACCCAACACAAATGAGAACACCGGCACGCGCCCCGTAAGCGTCTTTGGCCCTAGCAGACGCAGTCCTGAAACCTCTTTCAGCCGTTCGAGCGCGTACCGCGTCAGCTCAACTTCGTGTCTCTCGATCGCCGCCCGCCTCAACTTGTGCGAATACTCGATGGCGGCCGCGAGACCCACCGCGCCTGCGACGTTGGGTGTACCTGCCCCGAATTTGCGCGCGGCAGGCTCAAATTGCTGCGACGAGGTGTCGACTTCATGGGCCATGTTCGACCCCGCCTGGTACGGCGGCATTGTCTCGAGCAGCGCGCGCCGCGCCCACAGCACCCCGCTCCCCATTGGCCCCAGAATTTTGTGGCCGGAGAACACCAGAAAGTCGCACCCCAGGTCCTGAACATCGATCGCGACATGTGGTGCCGATTGTGCGGCATCGATCAGGACTCTCGCGCCCGCCGCGCGGGCAGTCGCGCACAGGAGCTTCGCAGGATTTACATATCCAACCACGTTCGAGACGTGACTGAAGGCAAAAAGCCGTGTCCGCTCGGAGAGCTTGCGGTGAAGATCGTCAGCCAGTATTCGCCCCTCGTCATCGATGTCGACGTAACTGACGCGGGCTCCTGTTTGCTCGGCGATGAGTCTCCACGGAAGCAGATTCGAGGCGTGTTCGGCGGTGGTCAACAGTATCTCGTCGTCTCGTTTCAAAAGGGAGCGGGCCCATGCGGTGGCGACCAGATTGATCCCTTCTGTGGTTCCCTTGGTCCAGACGATCTCATCCGGTGATGGGGCATTGAGAAATCGCGCGACCGTGTTTCTCGCCTTCTCGTAATGCTCATACGCCCGCCTGGCGAGCGTATGCAGTGCGCTGCCTGGATTGGCGTTGGTGTGCTCGTAGAACGCGTTCATGGCTGCGAGCACATCTCTTGGCCGGTGGGTCGTCGCTGCGCTATCCAGGTAGGTCAGCGGATGGCCATTGATACTTTGATTGAGTATGGGAAAGTCGGCTCTCCAGGGCGCCGAGGACATACACCACGCCTCCTTTGAATTG
>DAITMW010000054.1:24549-28817 GCA_036834945.1 Steroidobacteraceae bacterium | reverse complement strand
TTACATCGGTGAGATGTTCGAATTCTGACGGAAGAAGTTGGTGGGATCCATCATCCGCTTGAGCGCCTGAAGCCGCGCATAGTTGGCTCCGTACGCTTCGCGCACGCGAGCCTCTCCTTCGACGGAGCCATCATCGAGCGCGTTGACATACACCGCTTGATCGGCGTGCGGTCTGAGCGCGTCCCAGCACTCGTGCGTCCAGCGAATCATCGCCTCATCTAGCTTTGGATCCTCCTGCACCGGATTGATCCAGACCACGTGATGATCGTAGCGATGCGGGTACGCGGTCGCGTCGGAAGGCACTCGCGCAGCAGCCCCATGCAACCGCTGAAAGGCGATCATTGACGGATAGGGCAGCATCGTCGCTGCAAAACGCAGCACCGCGTCGACGACCCCATCGTTGATCTGGCGGAGGTTGTGCGCTTTGTTGTAATAGCGTTTTCCGGGAGGGATATCCCGGTCGAATAGGGACTGCATCTCGAGGTATGGCCGCTCGGCAAGCATATCCGCCATGGGCTTGCCAAAGCCGCGCAGAGCTTCGATGGCCTCTTCGCCCTCAGCGGGCGATCCGAGATAACAAACAACGATCCCGAAGGCCAGGGTGCCATCGGCCATCTTGGTCGCGGCGCCGAGAGTGGTGAGCCGATCTGGTGCGTTGCTGACGAATTCTTCGTAGAAATGCATGATCTCAGCGCTCAGCGGATAAAAGAGCGGACCGCCGTAGACCTTGCTGAGCGGGTGCAGGCGGTACTCGATCTGCGTAGCAATGCCGAAGTTCTGACCGGCGCCGCGCATACCCCAGAACAGCTCCTGGTTTTGCTCCGCGCTGCAGTCCACGACATCGCCCTCTGCGGTAACAACCTCGAGCCAGGTGACGTTGTCACAGGCGAGCCCAAACTCACCGACCGTCCAGCCATACCCTCCGCCGAGAGTGAGTCCGGCGATTCCCGTGGTGGTCGCCACGCCGAGCGGCGTCATGAGCCCGTGCTTCTGGGTTTCCTGATCGAACTCGCCCAACTTGAGCCCGGTTTGGGCCCTCGCGGTACGCCGCTCAACATCCACAGAGATCCCCTTCATGCCGGACAGGTCGACCATGAGCCCGCCTTCGAGGACGGCCTTCCCGGCAAAGTTGTGCCCGCCTCCACGGATCGAAATCGGGATGTCGTGTGTTCGTGCGAGACGGATCGTCTTTACAACATCACCGGTATCGCGGCACCGGACGATGAGCGCCGGTTTGCGATCGATCATCCCGTTGTAGACCTTGCGGACCTGCTCGAAGTCGCCATGGGAGGGCGCCAACACGCGGCCTGGAAGTTGTCCATCGAAGTCCTCGACGACCTTGGCGCTGATCATGGTTACCCCTCCAACAGGCGAATCAGGGAAGTGAATCGTTCAAGACACCAGGGCGACAAACTCCTTCATACCGCGCAGCGCCGTCCAGTCCGGATCGTGCTTGATCCATTCCTTGCGCCACCCCGAGCGCACCACTTTCTTCAAACAGCTCAACGCGTCGGCGTGCCGCCCCAGGATGGCGTAAAGACAGCCTACGTTGTAGAGAACGGCGGAGTCCTTGCCGTCCAAATCGAGTGCGCGCGCTGCCCAGGCCAACGCGGTCTTGCGTTGGCCGAGCCGGGCGAGGCACCCTGCTCCCAGGTACAAGGCTCGCACATCGCCCGGAGTCACTGATAACTGCTGCCTGGCGACTTTGACTGTCCGCGTGTAGGCGCGTGACGCTGCGTGATGACGCCCCAAAGCCGTGTAGGCAAGAGCCAGCAAGGCGGGGGCTTGGTAGTCGTCAGTGCGTACCTTGGCAGCTGATCGCAGCGGCGCGATAGCCTCCTTGTATTTTCCCTGCGCGAGACAGGCGCGCCCGTAGAAATAGTGGGCTTCGAAACAGTCAGGATCGATGTCGATGGCGATCCGGAACGCCTCCTCGGCCTCCAGGTAGTTGCGCAATGTCGATAACGCCACCGCACGTGAAACCTGCGCTTCGCCGAGTCCGGGACTCAACTTGACCGCCCGCCGGCTGGCGGAGTCGGCGAGCCGGAGGTTGTCTACCGTGGGCTCCCAATACAAATAGAGATAGGAGCAGCAGTCGGCAAGACCCGAATGGGCGCTCGCGAAATCCGGGTCGAGTGCGATGGCGCGGGTGAACATCTCTTTCGCGCGCTCGAAGCTTCTGCGCCGGAAGTGATGGAACAACTCCCTGCCTTTGAGGTACAGCTCGTAGGCTCGCGGGTCTCGTGTCAGAAATGACGCCTGCTGACCCGCCACCTGCGTAGTACGACTGGCACGCCATTCCTCGAGCTCGGCCCGAACCGCGTGCACAGTGCCCAACTTCACGTGCAACTGGCGATGCACCGGAAGGTGTTCATTGCGCTCCCAACGTTGCACGGTGCGAACGTCCCGATGCAGGTAGGCAGCAATCTGCTTCCATCCCCGTAAGGCGGACGGCTCGGGCGTGGCGGCGAGTGGCTCGGTGGCGGCCTTGATTGCCATTACGACAAAGTGCGGCATGGAGTTTTGACGCGGAACGCCGCTTGTGCCGGCGGGAGTATACTCCTAGCCTGCCGAGACATCTTCTGGCATCAGGCTGGCAAGGAGATGTACACCATGTCGAGAAATCAAGGAGTTCCGGTCACCCGGCGAGAGGCCATCTGCGGGGGCGGAGCAAGTGTATTGGCGGCCATGATCGCGGCACTGACGGGCAACGCGAAGCCGGTGCGTGCCGAGCCGATTTCCGGGCCGGTACCCGAAGTCGATGCACTGGCGGTACGGGTGGTTGTTGACAGCTATCAGTTCGCGGTCGCTCCCAGCCGCAAGCAGGAAGGGCTCGAGATCCAGCACTTCGGCTGGGGCATTCGCAAGGGCACGCCCCCTCGTCACACGCTCGTCAGTGAATTCGGCCTGGCCATGCATGTCGAGTCACGCCGCGGCACCCAGGGCCGCAACGTGCTCGTGGACTTTGGATTTACCCCCGAAGCGCTCAACAACAACACCGAGCTGTTGGATATCGACCCGTCCGCGCTCGATGCCCTGGTGCTGAGCCATGGACACTATGACCACTTCGGCGGACTCGTCGGGTTTCTGCGCAAGCACAAGTCGAAGCTCAAGCCGAAACTCCCCTTCTACGTTGGCGGCGAGGATTGCTTCTGCACACGGCAGTGGACTGGCCCCCCGGCTCCCGGGGACTTCGGCGCACTCGATCGCCGGGCGTTGCGGGATGCCAATCTGTCGGTTACGTATGCGGAGGGACTTTCGCTCGTCGCCGACCATGGATTCACGACCGGCCAGATCGGGTTACGGAGCTTTGAAAAGCTGCTGTCGCCAACCGCGATGAAGGTCGGCGTGGAGGGTGGCCTGGGCTGCTATGCCGAGAAGCTTCCGGACAACGAGCGCACCCAGACCCTCGTCCCCGATCAGTTCCGGCACGAGATCGCGACCTGCTTCAATCTCAAGGACAAGGGACTCGTCCTGCTCACCTCTTGCAGCCATCGCGGCGTGATCAACGCCATCAAACAGGCCCAGACGGCGTCCGGTATCGAAAAGGTCCACGCGGTCATCGGTGGCTTTCACCTGGCGCCCTATGGAGACGACTATGTGCAGCAGACGGTCACCGCGCTGAAGGAAATGAACGTCGACTATGTCATTCCGCTGCACTGCACCGGTGAGCCGTTCTACGAGAAGGCCAGGACGGAGATGCCTGGAAAGGTGCTGCGCTCCTATACCGGCACCCGCTTCGTGTTCGCCTAGATCCTGAACAACGTCCCCAGCCGTTTCCCCAGCAGCGAGTTCACGAACAGAATCACCAACATCATGAGCAACATCGTCCACGCGCCCAGGGCGCTGGCGATGTATGGGCCGTCCCCCAAGCGTTGGAACAGCTCGAAAATGCCGCGGGTCACCGGCCAGTAGGCCTGCTTCTGGACGAGGATCAGGGAGTCGCTCACCTCGAGCATGGTGAAGGCGAAGACCAACAGCGCGGCGGCGATGAGGTTGGGACTGATCAGCGGCGCCGTAATCCGGCGCAACGTGATCGCCGCGGACGCGCCGATATTACGGGCGGCGAGCTCGAGATCCCGCGGTGTTTGCTCGAGTCCTGCGACAGTGCTGCGCACGACGTAAGGCAGGCGACGCATCGTGTAGGCGAGCACCAGCAACAGCGTCGGATTCCGCTGCACATCGGCATACTGCAGCAGCCAGTCGTGACCGAGGAACCAGACCTTGAACTGCAGGCTGATCGCCAGGTAGCCGAAGGCGAGCACCAT
>DAITMW010000054.1:0-24449 GCA_036834945.1 Steroidobacteraceae bacterium | reverse complement strand
GCTGTTGTACCAATACCCCGTCTCCGAGAAGCTCGTCAGGACCACCCCAATGTGCGGCAGCAGGGCGAGCGCGATGACGACCACAAAGGGCAGCAGGATCCACATGGCACGGAACCCAGTCGCCCGCTCGGAGGCAACGGCAAATGCGACGCGGGTCTGGGCCAGGTTTGTTCTGCCAACGGCAATTTTCCCGGCGATGTAAACCGCGGCGCTGACCGCCAGCATGACGATCACCAAGGCATAAGGAATCGGGTTCTCGGAGATCTCCGAGATGTGGAAAAAGATCTGTACGGGCGCGACCGAGTAGTAGTCGAACATGAGCGGCGTGCCGAGCTCGCCAAAGCTCCAGATGAAGACGATCGCGCCGCCCGCGAACAATCCCGGCCGCATGCACGGCAGTGTCACAGACCGGAAAATCCGCCAGGACGAGGCGCCCAGGTTGGCGGCGGCCTGCTCCATGGCGGGGTCCAGGTTGGACAGAGCCGCGGCAACGTTCAGAAAGAGTATCGGGTAGAGACTCAGCGCCTCGGCAATGACGACCGCGAGGAACTGGTGAGCGGTCAACCAGTTGACCGCTGCGTCCGGTGGGATCAAGCCCAAGGCCCGGCAGAGCGCCGTCAGCGCCCCGCTTGCTCCGAAAATCTGCCTCAACCCGATCGCACCGACAAAGGGCGGCAGAACCAACGGCACCAACAGCAGTGAGCTGACCACGCTCTTGCCACGAAAGTCGAAGCGTCGAGTCAGCAGCGCCAGAGGAACGCTGATCGCCGTGCAAAGCAGAGTCACCGCGCACGCGATCGCGCCGCTGTGCAGAAGGCTGGTGCGGAATTCATAACTGCCGAAGACCGCGGCAAGGTAGGACTGTGTGAATTGCAGACGGGCCCCGGAGCCGGGCAGGCCCAGGCCGACGATCACGACCCGCAATACCGGCCAGATCAGGAACACACCGAAGAAGCCCGCGATCAACAGAAAGACAGCATAGGGGGTGATACGTCGCATGGGCGTCATCGAGTGTGAGTCGCTGACACGGGGGCCGCCGCCATGGGTGACGCCGCCATGGGCGCCACCGCCACGGGTGGCGCTGACACGGGTGCCGTCGCCGTGGGTGACGCCGCCATGGATGGCGCTGCCATGGGCGCCGTCGCCATGGGTGACCCCGCCACGGGTGAGGCCACCACGGGTGACGCTGCCATGGGCGCCACCGCCATGGGCGCCATCGCCACGGGCGCCGCCGCCAACTCGCGCAGCGACCGGTACTCGCCCCGAAACACATCCAGCCACTTGCGCTGCAAGTCCAACCACTCCCGCGGGTCCCCGCTCAACATCTTGCGATACGCACCGACAGCCGCCCGCGATGCCTCCTGGTCGATGGGGAATCGCCCCAGTCTCGCATCGAGCTCGCGGGCCCGCGGCGATGCCAGGATTTCCTTGCGTGTTTCGCGCAGGTCGCTGAGCAGATCGATGCAACTGAGGGCGATCAACTCATCCATCAGGCCGAAAGTGCTGGTCCGTTGCGAGCTGGTGTTGAAATCACCCGCTGCCAGGTAGGGGTTGGTATGGTCGATGAAGCCCTCCGGATGGTCGTAGACCGAGCGCCGGATCGGCAGGCGTTGCAGGGTCATTTCGGGTGACTCGCGTTTCGGGTCGGCCTTCGTGATCCACAGCCGCTGGGCGGGCTCACTCAACATGAACTCGATGAACCGGCGGGCCAGCTCGACGTGCTGTGCGCCGGCCACGATACCGATGGGCTCCGGACTGATGACCGTGGCTCCGTGCGGCTCGACATATCCGACGCGCCCCTTCTCGACAGCCGCGATTTGCGTACGGGCATAAAAGTCGATGGACATCGCGGCCGCCGCATCGCCGCTACTCACCGTGCTCGGCAGCAGATTGCCGGCGCCCATCCAGCTCTTCGCGTTGGCCGCAATCTGCCGGACCAGCCCCATCCCACGGGCCCAACCCTCGCTTTCCGGCAAACCCTGTTGTTGGGCCGTAGCCATCTCGCGCTCGACGATAGCCATCAACACTGTCTTCGCGGACGCCGAGCGTGTTGGATCGGCGAGCACGAGCCAATTGCGGTAGCGCGGATCAGCCAGGTCAGCCCAGGTTCTCGGCTCGGGCAGCCGCAGATAGCGCAACAGGTCCCTGTTGTAGATGATCCCGAAACTGGACAGAGCGGTGCCGTACCACTGCGGCCCGTTGCTCGCATCCGGGTCGTACAAAGGCAGGCCGCCGATGTCGGCCTGTGGAAAGGCCGCGGCAACGACCGCGGGATCCAGATTGGCTTTCTGCAGGTAACCTTTTTTCTCGAGACTCTCGTTGAAGAGATAGTCGCTGCCGCCCCAGACGAGATCCACCTCGTAGGTTCCCAGCTTCTCGAATGTCGCGCGGCTGGTCTGGAAGAATTTCACGACCTCGCTGCCGCCGCCGTAGTTGAGGAAGTCCAACTCGACGGCCTTGTGGTAGTTGGCGGCATACCAGGCAGAGAACGCACCGGAAAATTTCCGGCGCACCGCTTCCAGGTGCGGCGTGACGATCACCAGGTGCTCGATCGGACCACGCGGACCCGGCTGACGCACGTCGACCGGCTGGTCCCCGTGGGGAAACAAAGGCACCAGGAGTATGAGAAGGAAGGCGAACAGCAGCGCGTAACGCCGCACCCAACTGTTCATCGGGCCAGCACCACCACGTCCGCCGGAGCGAACTCCAGGGCAACATCACCCGTGACATTCAACCGCGGCGGTGCCGAGATCACGCGAAATTGCACAGCCCCGACTCCCACGACGTGCTCACTGGCCTCGCCGAGAAAGGAGCTTTCCAGCATCGCCCCGCTCACCCGATTGACTCCCGGTGGGTCGTCCTTTGAAACAATCCGCACCTGCTCCGGGCGGATGCTCAAGGTGACGCGTCCACTGGAGGGGCCCTGCGTCGCTACAACCGGCCCCGCCGGCGTCGCGATGCGGATCGAGCCATTTTGCGCCGCGACGATTTCTCCCTGCAGAAGGTTCGTTCGGCCGATGAAGTCTGCTACGAACGCGGTAGTGGGCGACTGATACAGCTCAACAGGCGTACCGACCTGCATTAACTTGCCATCCTGGAGCACGGCGATGCGGTCCGCGGAGCTGAGCGCCTCCTTCTGGTCATGTGTAACATAGACGGTGGTGACACCGGTCTGCTTGCAGATGCGTTGGATCTCGCGACGCATCTCATGTCGCAGGTTGGTATCGAGATTGCTCAAGGGCTCATCGAGCAACAAGCAATTCGGCTCAACCGCCAACGCACGGGCGAGAGCGACACGCTGCTGCTGGCCGCCGGATAACTGGCTGGGCTTGCGCGCGGCCAGCTCGCCCTGCATCTGAATGAGGGACAACATTTGCTCGATCCGCATTTCCTGCTGCGACACCGCCATACTGCGCACCGACAGACCGAAGCGGATGTGCTCCCGGACCGTCATGTGCGGCCACAAGGCATAGCCTTGGAAGCACATGACCGCGTTGCGCTGCTGGGTCGGCACCGAGGTCACGTCGCGCTCGTCGAAGAGAATGCGTCCCTGCGTGGGCGATTGCAGTCCCGCGATCAGGCGCAGCAAGGTGCTCTTGCCACAGCCGCTCGGGCCCAGCAGGAAAAACAATTCCCCGTCCCGGATCGAGAGATCGACGGCGCTGAGCGCTACCGTTGCGTTGTAGCGCTTGGTGACCTGCTCCAGGCGGATGGCCGTCATGAAAAAAGCGGAAACCTTTCGGGCGCGAAGCGTGCTGGATTAGAACCCGTCCACCGGGCTTTTGCCACCCGCCCTGTGTGACCGAGCAGTGGTATAAGACCTTCAAACGCGAGCGGGGGCCACCGTGTTTTGTCAAAAATGGCTCAAAATTTTCGAGTCTCAGGGGTAATGAAGCTACCGCGCACATCACAGGCGTACGCCGGCGCGCTGCTATTGGCTGCCGCGGTGTTAGGCGTGTTCCTGTGGCGCACGGTGCGTCCCGCGGCCCACGTTACGGACAAAGACCCCGTCGTCGTCTCCGTCGCGCGCGTCGGCCGAAGCGATGTGCCCCTGCTGCTGACCGCCATCGGCAATGTGCAGTCCCTCAACAACGTCGTCCTGAAGCCGCAGATCAGCGGAGTCCTCACCCAGGTCCTGGTCCACGAGGGCCAGAAGGTCACGCAGGGCCAGCTGCTGGCCTCGATCGACGATCGCCCCCTGAAGGCCGCCGAAAACCAGGCGCGGGCCATCCTGGCTCGCGACCGGGCCAACCTGAAAATCGCCGAGCTGGACCTCAAGCGGGATGAGAATCTCCTGGCGGGCGAGGCCATCGCCGGGCAGACCGTCGACCAGCAGCGGGCCCTGGTGGAGGAGCTCAGGGCCACCGTGGAATCCGATGCCGCCGCCCTGCAAACCGCCCAGGTCCAGCGCTCCTACGCCAGCATTCTGAGCCCGATCTCCGGCCGGGTGGGGATGCGCCGCGTGGACCCGGGCAACCTGGTGCAGGCCAACGATGCCAACGGCCTGTTCAGTGTCGTCCAGGTCGATCCGATCTCGGTGATGTTCTCCCTCCCCCAACAGAATCTGCCGCGCCTGCATCCCCTGCTAGAGGACCCCACCCGCGCCCAGGTGACGGCTTTCGATCGCGACGCGGGGACGACTCTGGCCACCGGCCATCTGACCAATGTCGATAACCAGATCGACCCCTCCACCGGGACCATTCAACTGCGCGCCCAGTTCGACAACCCGGAAGGGAAGCTGTTGTCGGGCCAGTTCGTCACGGTCCAGCTGCGGACCGGCATCGATCGCGATGCCTCCGTGGTCAATTCGCGGGCCGTGCAGAACGGCCTCGACGGGACTTTTGTGTTTCGCATCAAGAACGGACTGGCCGAGGTCGTCCCGGTCAAGGTCCGCTACGTTCAAGGGTCCATCACGACGGTCGAGACCGGCCTGGAGCCGGGTGACCTCGTGGTGACCGACGGCCAGGACCAACTGACAGCCGGTACCGCCGTGAAAGTAGCCTCGAGTGACGATCGGGCCTATAACGGCAACAACTCCGAGGTGGGCGTCCAAGTGACGCGGAAGCGGTGAATTTCAAGTCGAGCTTTTCCGACTGGTTCATTCATCACCCCATTCCGACCGTACTGCTGACGGCAGCGGCGGTGTTGCTGGGGGTCGTCGCCTATCCGCTCCTGGCCATCGCGCCCCTGCCGCAGGTGGATTTCCCAACCATCCAGGTGAGCGCCAGCCTGCCGGGCGCGAGCGCCGAGACGATGGCGTCCGCCGTGGCCACACCGCTCGAAGTCCAGTTGAGCAACGTGCCCGGCATCACGGAGATGACCTCCACCAGCCAGTTGAGTCAGACCCAGATCACGCTGCAGTTCGCACTCGAGAAAAACATCGACACGGCCGCGCAGGAAGTCCAGGCAGCCATCACGGCGGCCTCGGGCCTCCTGCCGAAGAGCCTCCCGAACCAACCCACCTGGCGCAAGGCCAACCCGAGCGACCCGCCGATCCTGGTGTTCGCCATTCACTCGAAGCTCATGACGCTGCCGGCGTTGAGTGATTCGATCGAGATCCTGCTGCAGCGGCCGTTGAGCCAGATCCAAGGCGTCTCGCAGGTCTGGATCAACGGCCAGCGCCGCCCGGCCTTGCGCATCCAGGCATCCCCGGCGAAGCTGGCGGCGTACGGCCTGACACTGGCCGACATTCGCCAGGCTGTCGAGAACACCACGGTCAACAACCCCAAGGGTGCGCTGTACGGCCAGCAGCAGACCTCCACGCTGGCCACGAACGACCAGATCTTCGACCCCGCCTCCTATCATCAGCTCGTCATCGCCTATCGCAAGGGCCGCCCGGTGCAGCTCGGGGATGTCGCCCAGGTGATCAACAGCTCCCAGGACATCTACGCCTCGGCATGGCAGGACGACAAGAACGGTTTCCAGCTGGGCGTGAACCGCCAGCCAGGCTCCAACATCGTGCAGACCGCCGAACGGGTCATGCAGGCGATGGAGCAGCTGAAGAAAACGCTGCCGGCCAGCATGGAAGTCGAGCTGATGGAGGATCGCACGCAGACGATCCGGGCCTCCCTGCACGATGTCGGCATCACGCTCGCGGTCTCCATGGTGCTGGTCATCCTGGTCATGAGCCTGTTCCTGCGCCAGACTTCCGCGACCTTGATCGTCGGGGCGATCCTTTGTGTCTCGCTCCTGTCGACCCTGGCGGTGATGTATGGCTTCGGGTTCAGTCTCAACAACCTGACCCTGGTCGCGCTCGTCATCGCGGTGGGCTTCATCGTCGACGATGCGATCGTCGTGGTGGAGAATATCCACCGGCACCTGGAGAACGGCGACTCCATGATGGAGGCAGCCCTCAAGGGCGCCAGCGAGATCAGTTTCACCATCATCACCATCAGCTTCTCGCTGATCGCCGTCTTCATCCCACTGCTGTTCATGAGCGGCATCATCGGCCGCATCTTCCGCGAATTCGCTCTCACCGTGACCAGCGGGATATTGGTGTCCGTGCTGACGGCGCTGACCCTGGCTCCGATGTTGGCATCGCGTTATATGAAGCCGCAGGCCCATCATCACGAGACGCAGGGCTTCAGCATCCCCCGTTGGCTGCTGGCGCAATACGATCGCGGCCTGACCTGGGTTCTGGCGCACCAGTCGGTCGTGTTGGCCGTGTTCGGCCTGACGGTCGTCGCGAGTGTGCTGAGCTACGTCTTCATCCCCAAGGGCTTCTTCCCGCAGCAGGACACCGGCTTCGTGTTCGCCAGCACCCAGGCGGCCCAGGATATTTCGTTCCAGGGAATGATCGCCAAGCAGCACGCCGTGAGTGCCATCGTTGGCAAGGATCCGGCAGTGGAGCACTATGGAAGCGCGCTCGGCGGCTCCCGCGGCCCGGTGTCTCAGGGAAACATGTTCATCATGCTCAAGCGCCGGAACGAGCGCGACGTCTCCGCCGCCGGCTTCATCGACCGCATGCGGCCTCGGTTGCAACAGGTCCCGGGGATCCAGACCTTTCTGCGCCCCGCGCAGGACATCAATCTCAGCGGCTTCGGGTCACGCGCCCAGTTCGTTTACGTATTACGGAGCACGAACAACGATGTGTTGTATCGCTGGGCGCAGCGGCTGGCCGCGGAGCTCGGCAAGCGGCCTGAGCTGACCGATGTATCGAGCGACCTGGAGCTCGGAGCAAGAGTGACCCGCCTGACCATCGACCGCGCCGCGGCGGCACGCTTCGGTGTCAGCACAGACGATATAGACCAGGCCCTGTACGACGCTTTCGGGCAGCGCCAGGTCACCCAGTACCAGACGCAAACCAACCAGTACTACGTCGTTCTCGAAGTAGACCCGAGCGTACGGGGAACCGCCGAGAGCCTCGCATACTTCCGGCTGCGCTCGCCTTTGACCGGGCAGATGGTCCCGCTGTTGGCACTCGCCAATCTCGAGCCCTCCTCCGTCGGTCCGTTGACGATCCAGCATCTCGGCATGTTCCCGGCCGTGAACATCTCTTTCAACCTGGCTGCCGGAACCTCATTGGGCGAGGCGGTGAAAATCGTCAACAGCACGCAGACCGAGCTCGGCGTGCCGAGCTCCATCACGGGCACTTTTCTCGGCAACGCCAAGGCGTTTCAGGAATCGCTCTCGACCACTCCGATTCTCATTCTCGCGGCGCTGATCACCGTCTACATCATTCTCGGAATTCTGTACGAGAGCTTCGTTCATCCTCTGACCATCCTGTCGACGCTGCCGTCGGCCGGTATCGGCGCGCTGCTGCTGTTGGCCGCGTGGCGGCTCGATTTCACCATCATGGCGCTGATCGGCATCGTGCTGTTGATCGGTATCGTGAAAAAGAACGGCATCCTGATGGTGGACTTCGCGCTGGATGCGCAACGGACCCTGGGGCTGACGCCGTTGGAGGCTGTGCACCGCGCCTGCCTGGTCCGATTCCGCCCCATCATCATGACGACCATCGCCGCCATGCTCGGCGCCGTTCCCCTGATGATCGGCTTCGGGGTCGGATCCGAGCTGCGCCAGCCCCTGGGCGTGGCCGTATTCGGTGGTCTGCTGCTCAGCCAACTCCTGACATTGTTCACCACCCCGGTCATCTACCTGGCGCTGGATCGTGTCTTCCACAAGGGAAAGCCGGCGGCATGAGGGTGCGGACACTCACAGCCGCAGTATTGCTGGGTGCCGCGGGCTGCACGCCCCACCCGGCACTCAAGGCACCGGTACATTCGCCCCTCCAGAGCGAATGGGAGCAGGTGCCCGCCGGGGTGACACAACCCACCACGCCACCATCGTCGGCGGCCTGGTGGCAGGTATTCCACGACCCGGTGCTAGACCACCTGATGGCACTGGGTCTCGCCAACAATCTCGATCTCCGACAGGCCCAAGCGCGCATCCTGGAGGCGCGTGCTCAACGGCTCGGTACGCAAGCCGCGCTCTGGCCCGACCTTACAGCTTCCGCGCAAGGCGAACGCGAGAAGAACCCGTTACTTCCAACAGGAACGCCCCTCAACAGCTTCACCGCAGCACTCAACGCCACCTGGACCATCGATCTGTTCGGACAGTTGCGCAACCAGGAGCGGGCGGCGACGGCGACTCTGCAAGCCACGCAGCTCGATCGCGACGCCACCAAGGTGACTCTGGCGGCTCAGATCGCCACCGACTACCTCCAGTACCGCCTGTTTCGGCTGCAATATGCGATCGCCACGCGATCCGCCGAATCGCAAGCCGAAGTCGTGCGGATTACGCGACTACGATTCGAACAGGGTGCCGCGAGCCGGCTCGACCTGGAGCAGGTCGTCTCCCAACTCGCGCTGACGCGCGCGGCAGTGCCACAGGCATTCGAGCAAGCGAATTCCGCACGTAATGCGTTGATCCTGTTGCTCGCCACGACGCCGGAAGCACTGACCAACGAACTGCCCATCGCCATCGGCGACGACCCGCAACTGCTCGCCGGAGACCCGCTCGAGGTGTTGCTGACGCCGGCGCAAGTTATAGAGCAGCGGCCCGACATCCGCGCGGCCGAGTTTCGCCTGGTGAGCGCGGCAGCGAACCTGAAGGCCGCACTGGCGCAACGCTATCCCCAGTTGACCCTCGGGGCCTTGTTCGGTTCGTCCGCGACCGAGGTCGGTCGACTGATGAAACCGGGTACGGAGGCGTACAACTACAACCTGGGGATCACGTTGCCGATCTTCGATTTCGGGCGGATCCGGGCGTCAATCGACCTTGCGGATGCGCAGCAACTCGAGGCCTACCTGTCTTATGAGCAGACGGTGCGCGGCGCCTTGCAGGCAACGCAGACAGCCATCGTGATGTATGCCCAGGGAGTGCTCCGCAAACAGCAGATGGATACCGCGTTGGAATCCGCGCGAACGGCATCGCGCCTCGCGCGGCGTCAGTATCAGGCAGGGGCCCTGGCGTTGCTCAACGTTCTGATTGCCGAGCAGGCGGAATACAACACGGAGCTGAGTTGGTCGGATGCCGCGGCCGCGGTCTCCCAGCGACTGATCACTCTTTACCAGACGATGGGTGTGCTTCCGCCCGAGAGCGCGAGCGCGGGTTAGGCGAACTGTCGCCAGGCCTCATGTGCTGCCAGACATCCGGGGGAACGGCATATTCGCGCCTGATGTAGTCGGCGTCGATGAGGCCTATCGCCTCCCGCTGCACGACATACGACCAGAGCGCCTCTCCGGCGACCGCGACGAGTCGCTCGCGGGAAGTGGCCTCGCGGCCGCGACGGGGAACGCCCGCACCTTCGTCGAAGCGCCGCAATTTTTCCAGGGCTATCCGTAACTTACGCCCACTACGGCCCAGGGACGCGGCCTTCTCGCCCGCGATCTCTTTTTCGACCGATTCGAGCCCCTTTCCCATGCGCTTAGACTACCACGCCATGCACAGCCAGGGCCGCCAGGTGATCCGGCATCCTCGCCGCGATCTGGCGGATCTCCTCTTTGACTCGCCGCAGGTGGGCGAGGTTCTCGGGCGATGCAATGGAATCGATCAGAGGGTTGTAGTCGCGCGGCTCATGCCCCTGCCCCAGCAGGACAGCAAACCAGCTCGCGTCCCGGAACAACTCTTCCGCCGTCAGCACGATGCGCCCGCTGCGCCGGAACAACTCCTCCTTGCGGACCAGGCTGGGCGGCAACTCCATCGAGCGGCAATACTCCCACAGCGCCTCGGTCCGTCCGTGCGTCGAGTGATAGTGCAGCGCGAGAAAGTCCCGGATGCCCTCGAACTCGTCGGCGATCAGGCGGTTGTATTGCCCGGCCGTATACTCGTCACAGTCGCGTGCCGGAAAAAGGGACAGGAGCTTGGCGATACCACTCTGAATCGAATGGATACTGGTGGATTCGAGGGGCTCGAGAAAGCCACTCGACAAGCCGATCGCAACAACGTTCTTGCTCCACACCTTGCGTCGCCGCCCGGGGGTGAACCGGATGAGGCGCGGCTCAGCGAGGGGGCGGCCCTCGAGATTGCCGAGCAACACGCTCGTCGCCTCGTCATCGCTGATAAAGCGACTGCAATACACGTAACCGTTCCCGGTGCGGTGTTGCAGGGGGATGCGCCATTGCCAACCCGCCTCGCGAGCCGTCGATCGCGTGTAGGGCGCGGGTGGTCCCACGCGCTCGGAAGGAACCGCCAGCGCCCGATCACAGGGCAGCCACCGGGACCAGTCCTCGAACCCGGCCTGCAACACCCCTTCGATCAACAAACCTCGCATGCCGGAACAGTCGATGAACAGGTCACCCTCGATGACCTCATCACGGTGCGTACGCACGGCCGTGATGAAGCCGGATTCCGGATGCTGGTCGATCTTCTGGATTTTGCCTTCGTGGCGGCGCACGCCCTTCAACTCCGCGCGGGCGCGCAGATACTTGGCGTACAGGCTCGCGTCGAAGTGGTAGGCGTATCCGAGTGTCGAGAGCAGCGAGTGCGGATCAGCCGCCGGAAATGAGAACTTTCCGGCCCGTGCCGCCACCGTATTCAACGAGTAGTCCTCGAAATTGTCCGCCAGTCCTTCGAGCCGCGCTTTCATCCAGCGGTGTTGGAACGAGATCCCATCCTGTGGAGCCCCATAGCGGCCAAAAGGATGGAAGTACGTGTGCCCTGGACGGGCCCAGTCACGGAACTCGATTCCCAGTTTGAACGTCGCCCGGGTGTTACGCATGAACTCGCGCTCATCGAGCGCGACGATCTTGTTGAACCAGTGGATCGTCGGAATCGTCGCCTCGCCAACACCGATCGTGCCGATGTCGTCGGACTCGACGAGCGCGATCTCGCACTGACGCGCATCCAGGCCTTGCCCCAGAGCCGCAGCAGTCATCCAACCGGCAGTGCCACCACCGACGATGACGACCTTACGGACGCGGCTCGGGCTCATCGCAACTCACCTACCGGAGCCGGGGGCGGTGTGGGAGGCCATATTGCCAGATACACCGTACTCCACAGTTGCGCGGCATTGGACTCGTCGGCATCCGCCTCACTCACTCCAAACGGCGCAACGTGGTACTTCCCCGACTCGTACCTCCACGACCAGAGCTCTGAGTTCCGAACTTCCTTTCCCACAGCGATCACCTGCCAGAGCTTTTGCTGCGCATCTCTCAGTCGCCGCACCACTTGCTCCGGCAGGTCGCGGCGCCGCAATTGTCTGGCGATGCCCTCCGCCAGCATGGCCTGCTGCCAGGACCAGACGACGGTACCGTGATACGCGCGATTCGTGAATCGCTTCTGGATATCGCGGGAAGCAAACACGGGATTGGCAACGACAACGCCCGCGTCGGTCAACAAACCCGCCGGGAATGGTCTCATGACGGATTTGATAGCCTCGTCGAGCTCCTCGGCGGTCGGATGACCGAAGAGCAAGGCAAAGCCCTCGTCGGAATTCACCACCGGTACGGAAGAGCCGTCGGACCGCAGCGCCAGGGCATGAAAGCGCACCGGCTGGTCACCTATGGAAGCCAGTGCTACGTCCGCTGGGACCTGCAACGTGGTTGCGTAGTCCTGAACAGCCTTACGGGCGGTTTCGGCCGGCTCGCTGATTTCGAAGTAAGCCGGTGCCTTCGTGCGCCAGATCTGCGCGAGGCTCGCGGCTCGCGCCAACAGTGCGCGATCAGCGGCGTCGAGGTATGGATCCAGGAGCCGGCTGGAGTAGAGACGAGCAATCGCATCGAGAGCGGTGGGCACGAGGATCGCGTTCACGTCGTAGGGGTAGCGACCGCCGCCGAGCCCATCGCTGCTGTCCCGCCACTCTCCCGCCGTGAGCCCTGCTTTCAACCCGATGAGGTTGCGTACCTGGGGGTCGCTTCCGAATGCCTCGGCACTCTGCACCACCAGACGCAGATTCGACAGCAAATCGGCACCGGCCGGGCGACGACCGTCACCCCGTGCGAGAAAAGCCGCAGCCCGGGAGCGGCCGCGTCCATTGTCCAACAACCAGGCGCGCACCACCGGCGCCAGCATGAAATTGCCGTCGATCATGTTGTAGTTGAAAGTGGGCTCGTCGGATCTGGAGCCGTCAGCCCGCAGATGATCGAGAATGGCGTACTCGCCGATGTCCTCCTCGTGTGCCACCTCCCCTCGCGGTGACAGCCGTGTCAGCACCGAGTCCAAGCCCGCTTCGACCGCGGCGGGCGTCAGCGCGGGCATCAGCAGATCCAGCGACATCAACGTATCGCGGCCGAAGTAGGTGTTGAATCGCCAGGAGCCCGCGAGGAATTTCTCGTGGTAGCTCAGAAACGTGAGCGCATTCCGCGACGTCTGATCCGGCCGCGCCCGCGCATCCAGCAGCTCGTCCTGCGACAGCGGGGTCAAAGGCACCTCCCCACTCAATGCGATGAGAGTGAGCTCGAGCCGGCCATCCCGGTCCGCGGTGATGATATCCCCCTTCAGCGCGCCGTGGGTGACCTCGATACTCAGGCGGTAACCTGCGGCACCATCGAGACGGTTCCTGGCCCAGGTTACGGTGGTGCCCAGCACCGTAGGATTTACCGCTATCTCCCGTGGGACAGTGCCCTGAACCTGATAGTCCCGCAGGACTCTGACACTGGACAGTACGGCCTGTTTGATCGTGAGTTCGGCGGCACCGCCAATGCCAGCGTGCGCCACGATGCCATAGAGGAGGCGTCCCTTGGCATCCCGCTCAATGAGGGGGCGTGGGCGATCCAGCAACGTCCAGCTCACGGGCCGGCTCAAATGAGTGAACCAGAGCCCCACTCCACTGTTGCCCGCGGGGAAAGCCACCAGGATGCGCGGATCCGACCCCGACCGTAACACCAGGTGGGCCGCGACCGCATCGGCCCGCAGGAAGCTGTTGAGATTCCGGCCCTCCCGGACGTCGAACGACAATGAGTCCGCGCCATGAGCGAGGGAACATACAGCCAGGGCCATCAAGCCGATGGCCCGGAAGTCAGAACCTGTACGTAAGGCTGAAGACCGCATTGGTGCCGAAGATGCCGCGTCCGTAGAAGTAGCCATTCACCACTGACTGCGTGTTTCCCTGCCGCGGGTTGCCTTCGGTCAATCCTAGCTCATTCGTGACGTTGTCGACATTGAGGTTCAAGGTCAGTTTGTCCGTGATGTCGAAGAACCCGCCCAGGGAGAGCACTCCGTAACCGGGAAGTGCCAGCCCGTCGCCCGAATCGGCGAAGATCCTGCCGACGTACTGGTAACGGGCATACAGGGTTCCGAGGTGGTTCGGCAGATCGTAGGACGGTTGCACATTGAGCAGCCACTGCGGCGAACGCTGCGGCACGTTACCGTTGTATTGAGACGCGGCGGCGCTGTTGACGACCTGGCCGTTGATGAGGTCACCGATGAACACATCGGAGAGTGACGGTTTCTGATAAGTCAGCTGGACGTGCAGCGCGAAGGCCTTCACCGGATCGAACTGCGGACGGTAAGCCGCATCGACGTAGACACCGTTGATGGTGTCGCTCGCCTGGAAGTTGCCCGTGACCGCGGGGTCGTCGGGATTGGTAAAGCCATAGTTCTGATTGGCGAACAGGGTGTGGAAGTAAGTGACCGAGGCGAGCACTCCATAGCCCCCGAAACGCACACCCGCTTCCGACAGGACGATGTGCGTCGGCGAGCTCAGGTTGTTGCCGCCATTCGTCTGGTTGCCGTTCGCGTGACGGGCGTAGACCGAGAGGTAGTCCGTTATCGTGTAGTTGACACCGAAGGTATACGTGGTCGGCAGGAAGGTCTTCTCCGTCCGTGTATAGGTTCCATCGAACGCACTGCCTACGTTGCGGAAAAGCCCGCCAATTCCCGCCGGAATCGGCGGTGGAACGGCCGCCGTGTTGCCCGTGTATAAAATGTTATTCACATCCTCACGACGGACACCGACGTCGATGTGCAGCTTCTTGTCGAGCAGGGCGAGCTCGTTGTTGAAGTACACGGAGAAGGAGCTCAGGCTGTTGGACCAGATGCCCGCACCCCAGTCGCCGTAGTTGATCAGACCGTTGTTGGTCAAAGTCCCGAGGACATTGCCGCCGTTGTTCAATGCCACCACGTCATAGATCGACGATGAGCCGGACACATCGTTGATCAGGGTCGAAACCGCCGACTGATCGTTGTACTGCCGGACGTGGTAGTACATGCCGCCCACGGTCAGTGAGTTGCTCCAACCGGAGCCGGACAGCTCGTAGCGTGCGCCGAAGTCCGTGCCCAGGTCGCGAGTGGCGAGGTATTGCCGGTTGAGCACCGTCTGTTGCAACAGCCCGTTGCCGTTCAAGGCATTCAGGGCAGCGATACTGGAGGCGCCGGTCACCTGCCCGGTCGTCAGGTTCTTGATCCCGAACTGGGTGGTGCCCGGAAATGCCGCGAGCCCCTGTGTCAACAGCGAATCGATCGGCGAGCCACCCCCTGGGGTGAGATAGTCGACGGCCGACGCCAGCCCGGAGTTACCGGAACCGCTGCCGGCGAAGATGCCGTTGAAATTCCAGTTGGATTGCAGAAAGCGCGCCTTGACGAAGCCGCTCCACTCGTCACTGAAGGGCACATTGATGTCGACACGGTACTGGTTGCCGGTGCCGTGTATGCCTTCGGACGAGCTGAACGTCCTCAGGCAACTGCCGGGCGCGACCGAGCATGAAACCGGTAGAGCAATGCTGGCGAACCCGGGACCGGTGATATCGCCATACTGGGTATTCAGGCCGGGCACACCATGGATGTCACCGTTCGAGTAGCGGTAGGGTTGATCCGCGTAGTACGGATCGTGCTCGTCCCAGCGCTTGTAGGTGAATCTGATCGAGGCGCCATTGTCGAAGCGTTTCTCGATGTTGGTCTTGAAATGATAGGTCTGGTACGTAAAGGGCGTATTGCGGATTCCGCGGGTCGAGTCGAAATAGCCGCCTGCGCTGAAGGCAACACCCGGACCGAGAAAGCGCAGCGGCGCCGTAAAGTAGAGATCCGCGCGGTGCTCATTGTAAGTCGTGCCCATGAGCTGCCCGACGCCTTGAGCCTCGTCGAAATTGAGCGGCTTCGAGATGAAATTGATGGTGGCGCCTGCGCCATTGACCGAGAGAACACCCGAGGTGCCGCCCACGACGGACTCGACGCGGTCGATGGTGATGTCGTTCTGAAAATACTCATCCGCGCCACCACCGCCGTAAATGATCGGCATGCCGTCCTCTTGCAGCATGACGAAGCTCTGACCGCCCCCAGGCAGTCCACGCACGGAGTAATTGTTGGAAACCGGCCCCGCCGTGGACTCCACGAACACACCTGGCACGAGCGTCAGTACGTCCGAAGTCGTTCGAGGCGCTTTAGTAGCCAGGTCGGTGGGTGTTATCGACGTAATGTCGACCGAAGCGTCCAACAACGTACGTTTCGACGTCGAGCCCGTTACCACCACCGTTTGTAACGTGTTCACTTCTTCGGAGCCGACCTCCGTGGCCCCCGGAGCTGGACTCCCGGTGTCGGTTGGCGGCGATTGGGAAGCCGACTGCGCCCCCGCTTGTGAGACAGGCGCCAGATACAGCGCCGCCAGAACGCTCAGATGCAGCTTGTGATTAACGCTTGTTGCCACCGGACCACTCCCTTACTCGCTCGCGATGGCGAGGCGGGAGCCCTAGCAATTACCGTTCCGACGATTGTTGCAAATTGTCACGCCAGTCGACGGCACCGAATCGCGAGTGGCCGAGCAATGTGTAGCCGATGCTGACCGTGCGAACACTCTGATGCGAGTCAGGCAAGCGCACGTAACGGCCATCACGCGTGGACTCGGAGAAGCGGACGGTAATACCGTGCAGATCGAAGACCCGAACCGTCAAAGCGACATCGAACCTGTCGATACTCTCACTGCCCGTGCTTTCGGAAGCGGCGAGACGGCTGATGTAATAGCCACGCGCCGTGGCATCGAGCGCCGCGCGGTCGCCAAAGATGAACCTCAGGGCCACGATGGACTCGGGGGCGATGCCATAGTGATAGTTTCGTTGCCCCTCGCCCCCCGGCCCCGGGGCAGTGACGCCCGAGCCGCGGATGACCCCGCCGCCCGCATAACCAACACCGAGCAACGCCGTCCCCTGGAGGGCCACGGCCTGGGACATCCACCACTGGGCCGTGGTGCCAAATGCGCCCGCGGTATTCGAGACACGGAAAATATTGGGTGCGCTGTAGTCATAAATGCCGTAGACACCCCAGACCCCGCGGTAGTTTTGACCGGCCGCGTAATCCGAGCCGTACAACAGGCCACGGCTGAAGACGGATTCGACGCCACTGGCGGTGTCCAACGCGAGCTGAAAATCGAAGTAGTCGAACGGGCGCTCATAAGAGTAGCCAGGCCTGCCTGGCAGCCCATATCCGATGGCGAACGTGGCGACACCGTTACCGCGCTTCAACGTCTGCGGCGACGGCGGCGCGCTCGGATCGGCGTTGACGTTGATGTCAGACTTGTAATGCGTGCTCAGGTTGCCGCTGAGATCCACGCGGGTGAAAACGGCGGGATTGAAACTACGGAATACCGGATCGAATCGCTTACCATAGACCAGGCGATTGAAGCCGGTGGATGGAGAGAGAATGGCCGCACCCAGCTCTCGCCACCAGCCCGGGCTACCGCCCTCCCCACCTTCCAACAGCAGGCTGGCCATCCGGAACAACGGCTCGCCGAGAAAGTTGCCGCCGATGCCCGTCGCGATCTGATCGTTGATGGACGGCGCCGTATTCTCCCCGGAGTACTCCCACAGCAGGCTACCCGCGAAGGTGTAAGCCGAGGACTGCCAGAAGTCCAAGCCCGCAGAGCGGGCGAACCCCTGGTAGATCGACCCCTGGTAAGGGTGCAGGAATTGGTTGGTGGAGAATTTATCACTATCAATAGTCCACGAGCGATGCAGGTTCGTGCGGAAGTTCGTCCAGGGTGCCGGGTAGGTCGCCGAGTCCAGCGCGTAGTGATCGAAGCGGTTGAGCAGGAGCTGGAATGTCGGGATTTCAAAGGCAGGCACCCAGAAGCTGCGCGCCTCGCCGGTACCCCAATCTAGCACGGGCTGCGGTGCGGGTGCGTTGAACGCCGTCGGCGCGTCATCCGCCCACGAGCGATTTGCGAACGCAACACCGGCGAGCGCCGTCAGAAAAACTGCGAGCTGTTGCTTCAGGGGCCACTCGTTGTATTGACTCTTGTGGCCCTGAGCGTCGCATTTTCCGTGCCGGCGCTGCCCTGTCCGTAGCGCGAAGCTTGGCAGACACGCGCTCGGCTGGTGGGCTGCCGTACATCAGCCGCGGTCCCGACGATGTGCAGAGAACAAAGAGCGCGGTCCATGCAATACCCCGTGCGCCAGAGACGAGCATCGTCAAGGCGCGTTTATTCACCCGTAACACAATTTCACTTGAGACCCGCCGCGAGGATGGCCAGCATCCGTTGTCTCTCATGAATGACGTCGTTGTTTCCTCATCCCTGCCGCGCCCGGTCGGCAAGATCCGCCGGGGCTCGCCCGAGCACCTGCGCCTGTTCTGTCTCGAGCTGCTCGAGACCCACGATCCCTACAAGCCCTCGATCATCGACTGGCCGCCACTGGACGATGAGACACGCCAGCGCATCGTCTCGCTGCCGATCTGGGATATTGCCGTACAGACCGAGGGCCGGGCCGGTCTCAACGTCAAGACCTACGGCGAGCGCAGCTGCACGGGACTTCTCAAAAAAGCCGTGGATATGAACGCCTTCGAGGAGAGCCGCCACAAGCAGGTGCTCGCCAACATGGTGGAGTTCTACGGCATCAAACTGCAGCCCGAGCCCGAATACAAAGTGCCACGCGATGCCGAATGGGCGTTCATGGTCACGGGCTACTCGGAGTGCATCGACAGCTTCTTCGGATTCGGGTTGTTCGATCTCGCCAAGTCATCCGGCTTCTTCCCCCAGGAGCTGGTCGACACGTTCGAGCCCGTGATGCGCGAGGAAGGCCGCCACATCCTGTTCTTCGTCAACTGGGTGGCCTGGTGGCGCCGGAACATGCCATGGTGGCGACGCCCCTACTTCGAGCTCAAGGTCCTCGCGGTGTGGGTGTTTCTGATCTGGGAGCGCATCGGTACGGCGAAGGCCGTCGAAGGCAACAGCAATGCCGCCGACAACAACTTCACGGTGAGCGGGTCGAAGCAGCTCGGCGTCGATATCAACTTCAGGCAGCTGGCGCAGATCTGCCTGAGGGAAAACGACCGCCGCCTGTCATTCTACGACACCCGGCTCATGCGCCCGCGCTTCGTGCCCTTGATGATCCGGCTCATCGCGCGGTTCATCAAGGGTTAGGGTGGATGGTGGGGGCGGGATCAGTGCGGTTGGGCCGGTGGCTTCGCGCCGTTGCTGCCGGCAGGATCGTTCAGCAGTCGCAATCGGGTGCCGCCGGTCTCGGGGTCCTTGTACTCACGGTTCGAGTCACACACGTACTCGAGCATTTTGTAGTGCGGCAGACGCTTGTACGCATACGCCCAACTCCAGGGCCGGGTCAGGTACACCGGGTCCTCTACCGTGATGTGATCCTCGAAGAAATCCGGGGTCAACATGCGGATGCGCTCATGGATCCGAAGTTGGTCGCTGTGCGGCACGCCACGGAAGCGCACGTTCTCCTTGATGCCGACCGTATCGACCACCAGTGTGTCCCCCTGCCAGTGGCCGACCGAATGGCCCCAGTAGCCCGGCTCCGCATCCTCGATCGGGATCTGTTTTTCATTCAGGTAGATGCGCCTTACCTGGTTGTAAGCCTCCTGCACGATCGTGATCTGCCCGGGCGTCTGCAGGACTTCCATGGGAAACATGGCCAACATCATGGTCGGCATGCCGTCCGGCAGGCACTTCACGTAATCGGTATATAACGGCTGACCGCGGGCATCCGCCTCCTTGGCGGCCTTCTGTTGTGCCTGCCAGGGCCCGAGGTATTCCGGCTTCAATGGCGGATCCGCGACCGGGGGTGGCGGCGGCATCGAGGGATCAGGCTTCTCATCCAACTGCGGATAGCGATTCCAGGTTCCGGTGAGTCCGTGATCGGCCGGCGGGGAACCCGGTCCCGCCAGCGCCGCGCCAGGAGCTCCCATGAAGGTGACGAGCGCGCAGGCGCCGAAAAACCGCGCCAGGACGTTGACCCGCTGCGTTGCATCGCGCATGCGATCCTCCTACTGGATGTTGGCCTTGCCCGCCGGGCCACCGTTCGAGAACACGCGCCCGTCGGCGAGTGTCAGTTGCTTCAACAGCCCGCCAGGCTCGCCCGTCTTCAACGGAGCGATGATCACGGTGATCTTGTCACCCGGCTTGATCATGTTGAATTTCCAGCCGACCCGGTTGAGGATACCCGGACTGGCGCACTCCACGGTGTAGCCCCTGGTATCACCGTGTTCGTCGCTGGAAGCGAGCGCGATGTAGACGTGCGGGTTGTTCCACTCGAAGCTCGTCACCGTGCCGGCCAGCTTGACCTGGTGGTCACTGTCGTACATGGCGAACGAATGATGCGCGAGCGCGGTGCCCGCCCCAGCCAGGCCGAGCGCCGCCCAAAGCGGCAGCCAAAACCGCCGGAACGAGCTCGACGTGTTGCCGATGAGCCCTGTCATGCGCCTCCCCCTTATTTGACGCGCGATGCCCTCTTACGATGCCACGTTCGGGGCCGAACGGCGCTGTCGTGGGGGTTTTGTCCTAACCGTGGACGTTGGATAGCCGGCGCACAGTCCCGCGGTTGCCATCCACCTCCAGCGGGTCTCCGGTACGGACCTGCTCGAGGATTCCCGGCAAATTCACGACCGCGGGTATACCAAACTCACGCGCGACAATCGCACCGTGAGACATGTAGCCGCCCGTCTCCATCACCAGGCCCGCCGCCTTGAGAAACACCGGCGTCCAGGCAGGGTCGGTCGAGGGTGCCACCAGGATCGCTCCGGGAGGTATGCCCAACGCCTCCTGTGGGTTGCGAGCAATGTGGGCCACGCCTTGAGTAAGACCACTGCCCACCACTGTGCCACGCCAACGATCGGTGTCCGCGCCGTCCGGACCTTCGGAGGACGGTGCCGGCTCCTGCGTCGCGACTTCACCATGCTCGACGATCACTTCAGGCGCCGTAGTGGCGGCGTATCGCTCCAACTGCGACTGTCTCCAAGACGCTCGTCGCGCCGCTACGGACGGCGACAATCGCCCCTCCACGAGAGCGATCAGCTCCAGGAGTGTCAGGTTGAACACATCGCCTGACTCCGCAAGGCCCATCGGACCCGTCAATCTCGATCCAAGCTCGAGAGCAAGGCGACGTACGATGTCGAAATGCGCCATCAGGGCACTACGGGCGCTTTCACGGATATTGCGCTCGGCGGTCGCAAATTTCACGAGCAGAGGGACCACGGGTCGATAACGAACGGGCAGCCCTTCGTTCAAACGGTGCTGCGCGCGCTCGGTGAGCTCTTTCTGGCGCGCCCGCACCTGCTTCAGATCGGTGCCCATGAGATTGAGGATGCTATCCAGCAGGTAGTCCGGCGCCTCGCGCCATCGGGGGTTGCGCAGGTAACTCTCGTAGACGGCCCGGTGACCATAGCGTTGCATGAAGTTCGCGAACGCCTGGCGAAAGGGGCTGGTATCCGGCAACCGTTCCCACTCGGTGCCCACGCGGCTCGTGCTGCGCAACCAGGCGAGCGCATCCTGATCCGCGGCGGCAATCTCAGAGAGTTGCATGAGCTCGTAAGCTTGCGCGGCGGTCACGCTCGGCTCGCCTCCGGCCAGGAGCGATGCCGTCAGCGCCTGCCCCTCACCCGGAAAGTACCTTTCCAACAGGTCGAGCAGCAGGTACAGAACATTTCCCGCCGTCTGCAGGAGGAAAAGATCATCCGCCGTCCGGATCCCGATAGCCCGCTCGCGCAACTCCCGGCCCAGCTCGAGGTTATCGGCCGGCAGCGACCGGGCCCGCTGTTGCGCGGCCCACTGGTGCGTCTGGTCGAAGAGGTCCTTGGCATGGAGTCGCGGGCGAATGCACCCCAAGAGAAAGCGCACGCTGCGCTGCGCACGCACGAGCCGCTCGCGGATCGTCCTCCGCGGCACGACGATCTCCGGCTGATGGCCTCCCAACAGTTGGTTGTAGGCCTTCGGTTGGACATCGAAACCGTCGAACGCCTCCCACTGAAGGATGGAGCTCTCGAAATAGAGTCGCCCCTGTCGTAACGCGACCCGCTGTGCGCCGGGCATCGGAGTGTATCCGCCGGCCTCGGCCGTGAGGGTCAGCATATGGTTCAGGTTGTGCGTCAGACTCCAGTCGAGCGGTGAGAGCGGATCCGGCATCACATCCCGTGAGTTGCCCCGGGACCAGAAACTAGGCTGTTTTTCCAGCGCGGGATAGGTGCGACGGCTACGCGCCGTGACCGGACGGGCCTGTACGATCCAGAAGCTCGAGCCATCCCACACCCACTCGACGTCGTAGAATGGAGTCGTATAGTCGAGTGCGGCAGCAACGTCCTGAATGAGAGTCCCGAGCGCTACGGCCTGCTCGGAGCTCAACACCTGTTGCGACACCAGGTCAGCCGGTGTGGGCCGCAGTTCCGTGCCGCCATTGGAGGAGACCTCAGAGCGGTGACTCTTGCTGCCGCAGCGTTGCTCGATCAAGGTCAGGGTGGTGCCACTGGTGCGATCTTCCTCCAGCCGGTACTCGTCGCCTTCCGTCTTGCCGTCGACCAGGGCCTCGCCCAACCCCCAGTTGGCATGAATGACCAACTGGTCCTCACGGCCACTGACGGGATCACAGGTGAATGCGACGCCCGCGGCGATAGCGGGTAACAGCGGCATCACCACGACGGCGATGGGCGTTTCATCCGCGGTGAGGTCCAGTCTCTGCATATACGCCTGCGCCGCGGGTGCCCAGACTGAGTCCCAGACCTCCTGGACTGCTCGGACGACGGCATCGATGCCGCGGACATTCAGACAGGAGGTGAAGATACCTGCGAAGGAGGCATGGGCCGAGTCCTCCATGCAAGCCGAGGACCTCACGGCGAGCGGCCGATCGCTCCACGCGCGCCGTTCCAACTCGGCTGACAGGGCGCGCACCAGGGATTCCGGAACCGGATCGCCGCAGCGGCGTCCCCGGCTGACCGCGGCATCGACTACGAACCCGTCGGGAACCGGCAATCCCAGATCGGCCAACAGGCCGAGTTGCCATCCCTTACCTCCGGTACGCACGGACCCCGCGACGCGAGCCGCAGTCCAGTCGAGAATCAGAACCGTCATTTTTTCTTTTGCCCCGCTGGCTTTTTGGAGATCGCGGCCGCATCAGGCGTCGCGCCGTGCATCAGCAGATCCAGGGCCGCCTCGAAGTCGCGGACCAGGTCCCTGCCGGGATGGTCGAGCCAGAGCAGGATGGCGCCCATCAACATCAACTCGAAGGTCACGGCCAGGTGTTCCGAGGTCAGATCGTCGCGGACCTCTCCGGCCTTCTGCCCCTCACGGAACAGGGCCTCGAGGATGCGGAAGGTGCCACTGCTGTATGCATCCGTGTTCGTGTTGGTCCAGCGAAAGCGCAGATAATGAGGCAGGTAGGCGCGTCGACTCTCGTTCCATTGCGCCGAAGCGCGCAGGAGGTAGGTCATGCGCGCGGAAAACGTAGTCGGCTGTCGCAAAGCGTCGCCGACGGCCGCCATACCCGTAGCGATTTCGACGCGGAACTGGTGCGCCAGCAACGCTTCCTTGACCGGGAAGTAGTTGTAGAGGGTCCCCTTGGACACCTCCGCCTCGGCGGCGATGTGCTCCATGGTGACCGGCTCAAACCCCTGGGCCTCGAACAGTCGGAACGCCGTCGCCGCGATATGGTCCGCGGTCTGCTGGCGCTTGCGCTCGCGAAGGGACATGCGGGATAGGGATATTTAGACGATGCCCAAAATTGTACGTCGTTCAAGTTAATTCTACAAACAAAATTGTCGGCGTCCACACGGATAATGCGTCCTTCGCTGAAGGAGGCAAATCACATGCTCTATTCGATCCTGATCTATGGAAGCGAGGCCCACGTCGCTGGATGGTCCCCGGAAGAGCAATCCGAGGTGATGGGCCGGCACGCGCAGCTGAGGCGAGGGCTGACCGAGGCGGGTCGGTTGGGTCCGGTGATGCGGCTCACTCCCGAGGGCAGCAAGCTCGTTCGACGCTACAAAGACCGGCAGTACGTCACCGACGGCCCCTATGCCGAGACGAAGGAGCAACTGATGGGTATCTACGTCATCGACTGCCCTTCCCTGAACGATGCCATCGCCGCCACCGAGCTGCTGGAGTTCGAGACCGGCGTGTTCGAGATCAGGCCGGTCACGACGCTCGAGAAAGGCAGCGTCGCCGACAAAATTGATGTGAATTGTCCGAACGGTCCGCGCAGCAGCGTGTCCGGCGCTCAAGCTCCCTGAGAGTCGAGGGAGATCCGTAGCTCCCCCAACGAGCTCTGCGCGGATCTCGCGACCAGGGTCGGGGCGAAGCGATTCAGGGTCTCGCGCGATTCAGGGTTGGCGGTGACCGCGTGGAGCTGCCAGCCCTCGCCGGTGCGACGTAGTGAGAGCACCGTGCTCGGCAGCACGCTGTCAGACATCTCGAGGCGTATTTCGCCGCCAGAGTCGTCGGCGGCGTCAGCCGATACCAACGCGCGTCGAATATGTTTCACCATCAGCTCGGCGAAGGTGGGGTCAGGTGCCGCCGTGGGCGCGGGGGTGCCCTGCAGTAGTGGTCCGGCTTCGAGGAGCCGTTGCGCCAACAACTGGGCTGCGATGTCGACCTCGCCTCGATGAAGTCCATCCCCGAGACTGCCGAAGTTGGTCGCCGTCTCGTCTTCATCGTCCTGGCGAGCCGGCACTGGCACTGACACGGGGCCACCGCGCGCCGGGACCAGCAGGCTGCGGAACAATTGCCCCTGCTGCAAAACGAAAGCGGCCGGCGTCGCGTATGCTATGCGATCCCACAACCCTCTATTCCACGTAGGGAGCGTTTCCAGATGATCGGGTATGTCACCTTGGGCACGAACGACATCGCACGTGCCGGCCGCTTC
>DAITMW010000053.1:21686-29300 GCA_036834945.1 Steroidobacteraceae bacterium | reverse complement strand
AGTCCGGCACGCAGAGGTAACACGCGCTGGTAGAAAACAGCCGTGCCTTCCGTGAACCATTGAGTCGGGAAACCTTCAGGCTGCAAACGCGGCCCCCAGGTGTGCAGCATTTCGTGGGCGAGCGTGAGTTGCAGCTTGTCGGCACGCGTGTTCGCATCGAAAGTAGCGACGAAGCTGTTCGGCAACTCCACGCCACCGCCCGGATTCACCGTGTTGGAACGCATGAAAACGCGGTAAGGCCGGTGCGGATCACCGTCGAAGAAACGCGTGTACCAGGCGTTGAGCTTCTGCGTCCACGCCATGATCTGTGTTGCATCGAAGGGCGGCGAGCCCAGCCATGCCGACGCGAAACCGTCCGGCCGGGGCTTCTCCGGATAACGGTGAAGCACACTCCCTGCCATGAAGTACGAGTCCAGAACGCGACTTGCGGGACTGGAGGGCAAATCTACGTCGCCGGCGCCCAAGCTCGACATGGCGCTGGCATGGGGACCGAGCGCGGCGAGATCCCAACGTAACGCTACACGATAGGGTGACGTAGCAAACGGCACGAGTACGAAGGCACGGCCCAACCCGGAGAACCCGCCCGCCTCTGTCCGTAATCCGAAAGGCGGCCCGGAACCGCGCACCTGCGGTGCGTTGTCGATCGGAGCACGATAGTGAACAGTCACAGTACCGTGAGCGGGCCGCGTCACCAGCCATCTCCGGTTCGCGGCCGGATCAGAAGCGGGGTCGTCCTTGGTGATCAACGCGAGCGGCCCCTGCGAGTCGGACACGGAAAAGTTAGAAAGGCTCTTCGCGACACTCTCGACGTTCGAAGTCACGAGAGGCAGTGTCAACAGCGGCTCCCCAACCGGGACATCCACGGCCTCGATGGTCTCTGTGACATCGACATGATCAATGTGATCCTCCGTCGAGACCGGTCCGGGCTTGATGACGATACTCAAAGCCGGTGGTGGCTCGAGAGCCGCCGCCGTGGCGGCGCGCAGGAATTCGTGAACGGATGCGGACCCGGTGGCGAGATTGGCGTCGCCCTGGAAAGCCGAATGGGGAGCCACCAATGCCTGCAGGGTGACCCGATCCAGAGGCACGCCGGCATGAGTCAGGGCGTAACGGGGACCGAGTACCGGCACGGCCATGTCGTAGTAACCGCCGACCAGCAGGACGCGCATCCGGGGCTGTTTGACCATGGCCGCCGCGATGTTCGGTGTTGGATTCACGTAAAACTGCGGTTCGTTGCCCGTGCCGCGCCAGTTCCACCGGAAATTCACATCGAGCGTCAGCGACAGATAGTCGCGCGTCGTATGGACTCCGAGCTCGTGGTCCATGTACGCCTTGATCGGCTCGGACTTGATGACGTTGGTCGCTCCCAGGCCGAGCGCCGGATCGTTGGCGCCCGCGGGACGGTTCGGAAGTTTGGCCGGATCCGGCCTTGGCGCCGTGATCCGGGTATCGAGGCGACCGACTATGCGGCCTTCGCTGTCGAGCAGCTTTTCGAGGAACTGCTGGCTGTCGATCCGCAGATTAGCGGCCGCGATCGTCTGGGTGGGCAACCCGATGAGTGAGGCAATGCGCGCGGCGAGCCGATCACGCTCTTGTGCCGGTAGCAGGGAGCCTTGCTGAAGAGCGACTGCGTATTCCGTCTGTGCGAAGTGCTCGGCCTCGCTGTAGACCTGTTCGATCGTACGTCCCGCGCGCTCGATCTTGTTGTGCTCCCAAGCCGCAACCGCCATGGACGGCAGATCGAAAATGTAAGGCAGATCGTTGCCCGTCGAGCCCGACGTGCCGCTGGCATCGAGCATGGGCGAGATGAAGATCAGGCCGGCAATGTTCAGGTCTTCCGCATGCTTCAGCAGCGTCGCCAGGCGAAAACCACCATAGCTCTCGCCCGCGATGAAGACAGGCGAGCCGCCGCGGCCGTTGTCGGCCAGCCACTTGCGGATCAACCGCAGAACCGATGTGGCATCGCCTTCAACACTCCAGTAGGCGCCACTTTGGACACCGCGCCTCTCACGGCTGAACCCGGTTCCTACCGGATCGATGAAAACCAGGTCCGCGACGTCCAGCAGGGTATGCGGATTGTCCGCGAGCTTGCGCTGTCCGGCCGCATCGCGCTCCTCCTTCAGAAGCTTCGGGCCGAAGGCGTTGAAGTGCAGCGGCGATGAGGAGGCACCCGGTCCTCCGTTGAACAGGAACAACACGGGTCGATGCGACCGGTCGCGCACATGTTCCAGGACATACGAGGTGGCGGAGATCGTCGCCTGCAACTTGCCGCTCTCGTCATTGAGAGGCATTTCGGCAAACGTCGCCGTGTAGGCCAGTTTTCCGGCGCCCGCCTGGATCTCATGTGGAGTCGAGACCGGCCCGATCAGAGCCTCGTCCGTAACCATCTCAGGCGTCGGTGCGCTCTGAGCTACCGCCACGTGCGTCACCGCGCACGCCAATGCGAGCGCCACCCCGGCGTGCGCGATGTCCCGGATCTTTCTTCTCAACGTGACCCCTTCACCCGATCCCCCACTGAATCAAGCCTAAGCGCGGACCCGGGGTTTTTCTTTTCCTTATGGCGGCCACGCGGCACCAGGAGCGAATTGTCTATTCCACACCGCACCGTGACGCGCATTGAAATTGCGATGCCGCCTCAAGGCGGCATCGTATATGCTCGGAAGTCCACACGGGGAAGATAAGCATGCCTCCCGAGCTCGACGCCATAGACCTGAAGATACTGACTCTGCTGCAACAGGACGCGTCGCTGTCCACTGCCGATCTCGCCGAGCGCGTGGGCGTGTCGCAGTCGCCTTGCTGGCGCCGAATCCAACGCCTCCGCGAAGCGGGCTATATCAAGTCCACCGTGACGATCGTGGACCGCCAGAAGCTCGGCTACATGATGCAGATTTTCGCGCAGGTGAAGATTTCGCGCCTGACCGATGAGGCCCGCGCGGAACTCGTGCGCCAGATCAACGGGATTCCGGAGATCCTCGAATGCTACACGGTGTTCGGGGAGATGGATGTCATGATGAAGGTGATCGCCCCGGACGTCGTGTGGTACCAGGAGTTCGTCTTCTCGGTCATCATGAAACTGCCCGGCGTGCAGGACGTCCGCTCGATCGTCACCCTGCTGGAAACCAAGTGCACGACGGCGATCCCCCTGAAAACGCGCAAGTTCAGGTGATACCAACCGGGCTCGCGGCAGCGCCCGCCGGCTCGGGCGCGCCACTCGAGCCTTTACTTGGGCGCCGCCGATCCCTTCAGGCAACCACTCATGAATTTCTTACGATCCGCGCCTGACAGGCCCTTCGTCTTGGCGTCGGCATTACAGTCCTTCATCTTCTGCTGCTGACTGTTGAGCTGCTTGCTGTTGCCGTTCGCATCGGCGGACAGGCAGGTCTTCATGAAGGCCTTGCGCTCATCACCGCTGAGCCCCTTGGTCTTGGCGTCAGCGTTGCAAGTCGTCATCTTCGTCTGTTGACTGTTATCGGCCGCCGCCGGCTGCACCAGGGTTGCCGCGGCAAGGATTGCGCTCAGGGTCGCCAGCCAGATTGACCGTCTCATAAAGCCTCCCCTCTTATAGATAGATGCCGTTATCCCCGCTGGGGATTTCCTCGCTAGCCGCTCGGTCGTCGGAGCAGGGACATGGTAATCGAGAAACCTGCCCTCGCGCCAATCGCCGCACGAAGTTGGTGCGAATCAGGCAACTTCGTGCCCGAAATGGTGCGTGCTACGCATGCGTTTGACGTAGACGCGCCGTCATGAGGCAATGCGCTGATGCAAACAAACGCAGTGGCGCACGCACATCAACGCGTCGACGGTGAAGCGCGGATCGCCTTTCGGCTCGGCGCGTACGAACGAACGATGCTCGCGGACCTTTACCAGAGAGCCCCCTGCCGCGTGATGTTTCCCGCCACCGAATCGGACGAGCCGATCCAGGCAGTTCTGCTGACCACGAGCGGCGGATTGACCGGCGGCGATCGAACACGCGTCGCGGCCTCGATCGGGCCCGGCGCCCGGGCCACACTGACCACCCAGGCAGCGGAAAAAATTTATCGCGCGCTACCGGGAGCCGGTGATGCAATAGTTCAGGTCGACCTTGAAGTCGGTGCGGCGGCTTGGGCCGAATGGCTAGCACAGGAAACGATCGTGTTCGAAGGATCACGGCTGCGCAGGCAGTTTACGGCGCATGTCGCACCGACAGGAAAACTGCTGGCCGTGGAGAGCATCGTGTTTGGCCGAACGGCGATGGGAGAGCAATTCGACACAGGCCTGCTGCACGATGGCTGGCGTATCAGCCGCGGCGGAAAGCTCACCTGGCTCGATGCGCTCCACCTGGAGGGCAACGTGCGAGCATTGCGGTCCGCACCCTTCGGATTTGGCACGAGCGTTGCTTGCTCGACCGTGGTTTACGTAGGGGCTGACGCGCAGCAGCAGTTGACCGCAGCCCGCCGGATCCTGGGCCAGTGTCCTCTTCCCTGCGGGGCAACCTCGCTGGACGGAACCATGATCGCCCGCGTAATGGCCGACGACGCAGTTGAATTGCGCGCGACTGTCATGCAACTGCTCGCCGGAATCCGGGACGCCGCGGCTGGCCTGCCGGCTCGAGTCCCCCGTGTATGGCATTGCTGAAGAAAACAGATGAACCTGACACTTAGAGAAAAAGACAAACTACTGGTCGCCATGGCGGCGATGGTAGCGCGACGGCGCCTGGAGCGCGGTGTGAAGCTCAATCATCCGGAAGCCGTTGCACTCATCACTGATGTCGTGGTCGAAGGCGCACGCGACGGACTGAGCGTCGCGCATCTCATGCAGGCCGGCGCCCACGTGCTCACACGCGACCAGGTCATGGAGGGCGTGCCCGAAATGATCCATGACATCCAGGTCGAGGCGACCTTTCCCGACGGAACCAAGCTCGTCACCATCCACCAGCCGATTCGCTGAGGCCAACATGACTCCAGGCGAGATTCTGACAGCCGACGGGGATATCACCCTCAATGCGGGCCGAACGCCGGTGGTCCTGACCGTCGCGAATACCGGCGACCGTCCCGTCCAGGTGGGCAGCCACTACCATTTTTTCGAGGTCAATCCAGCGCTCAACTTCGAGCGTGCGCTTGCGCGAGGAATGAGACTCGACATTCCGTCCGGCACGGCGATTCGCTTCGAGCCGGGACAAAGCCGTGATGTGCGACTGATACCCTATGCCGGTGCGCGCCGTGTAGTCGGTTTTCGTGGTGAGGGCGGCTGATGTCAACGACGATCACACGCCGCTCTTATGCCGCGATGTATGGCCCTACGGTCGGCGATCGCATCCGCCTCGCCGATACGGAACTCTTCATCCGGGTGGAGGAAGACCGCACCATCTACGGCGAAGAAGTCAAGTTCGGTGGCGGCAAAGTCATCCGCGACGGCATGGGCCAGAGCCAGGTCACCCGCGCAGCCGGCGCCGCTGACACGGTTATCACCAACGCCGTGATCCTGGATCACTGGGGTGTCATCAAAGCCGACATCGGCATTCGCGACGGCTTCATCAGTTGCATTGGCAAGGCCGGCAATCCCGACATCCAGCCGGGAGTGAACATCGTCATCGGCCCCGGCACGGAAATCATCGCGGGCGAAGGCAAGATCGTGACCGCCGGCGGCATCGATTCGCACATCCATTTCATCTGCCCGCAGCAGATCGAGCACGCTCTCTATGCCGGTGTCACGACGATGTTGGGTGGAGGCACGGGCCCGGCCCACGGGACACTGGCTACCACCTGTACGCCCGGATCCTGGCACCTGGCGCGCATGATGGAATCAGTGGATGCGCTACCGATGAACATCGGCTTCTTCGGGAAAGGCAACGCCAGCGAGCCCGGCGCACTGGAGGAAATGGTCCAGGCCGGCGCCTGCGGCCTGAAGCTGCACGAGGATTGGGGCACGACGCCCAGCGCGATCGACTGCTGCATGTCCGTCGCGGACGCCATGGATGTCCAGGTGACGCTGCACACCGATACCCTGAACGAGTCCGGGTTCGTCGAAAGCACGATAGCGGCCTTCAAGGGTCGCACGATCCACGCATTCCATACCGAAGGCGCCGGCGGCGGACACGCACCGGACATCATCCGCGTCTGCGGCCTGCCGAACGTCCTGCCATCGAGCACGAATCCAACACGACCCTACACAGTCAACACCCTCGACGAGCACCTCGATATGTTGATGGTGTGCCACCACCTCGACCCGCGCATCGCCGAGGACGTCGCGTTCGCGGAAAGCCGCATCAGGAAAGAGACCATCGCGGCCGAGGACATCCTCCACGACCTCGGCGCATTCTCCATGATGAGCTCCGACAGCCAGGCGATGGGCCGGGTCGGAGAGACGCTCATCCGGTGTTGGCAAACGGCGGATAAGATGAAGCGCCAACGCGGATCGCTGGCGCCTGACAGCGGCGACAGCGACAATTTTCGCGCCCGCCGCTACATCGCCAAGTACACGATCAATCCCGCCATCGCGCACGGCATCTCGAGATACGTCGGCTCGGTTGAAGTCGGCAAGCTCGCTGACCTGGCCATCTGGTCGCCGGCGTTCTTCGCAGTGAAGCCGGATCTTGTCCTCAAAGGCGGTAGCATCGCTGCAGCGCCGATGGGTGACCCGAACGCGAGCATCCCTACGCCGCAGCCAATTCACTACCAGCCCATGTTCGGTGGGTTGGGTAAGGCGGCCGCGCGGTCCTCGTTGCTCTTTGTAAGCCGTGCTTTCGTGGACAACTCAGGGGCGAAGCGCCTGGAGCTCGAGCGAAAGGCGGTTGCCGTCGAGAACACCCGCGGCGGGATCGGGAAGCACAGTATGGTGCTCAACTCGGCGACGCCTCATATTGAGGTGAATGCTGAGACCTACGAGGTCCGCGCGGACGGGGAGTTGCTCACCTGCGAGCCGGCCAGTGTGCTGCCCATGGCGCAGCGCTACTTTCTTTTTTGAGTCCGTCCTATGTCATCCTTGATACGCGCAGTCGAAGTCTTGCCACCCGGCACATGGCCCGGGGATGCAGCTGTCGATCGCCTCGTGTTGGATTACGACGAGCGGCACCGACGGCGCATGCGTTACGTCGCCGCCGGCGGCACGACGTTCCTGTTGGATTTGCCGCGCGCCGCGGTCTTGCGCGCCGGCGACGGTCTGCGACTCGAGGATGGGCGTATCGTTTGTGTTGAGGCCTCCCCTGAACAGCTAGTCGAGGTTACCGCACAGGATGTTGCGGCGCTCGTCAGGCTCGCCTGGCACATTGGCAATCGGCATCTGCCGGCGCAGTTGGAACCTCGGCGGATTCTGATCCGCGAGGATGCGGTCATTGAGCACATGCTGCGGGGGCTGGGCGCCAGCATCAAACACGTCGCCGAGCCTTTCACGCCCGAGGCAGGGGCCTACGACGCCGGCGGCGGGCCGGCGGGGCATCATGCGCGGGGACATGGGCACTTGCATGGCGAAGGGCCTTCGCCCGGCGATGGGCATTCGCACGATCACGAGCCTTCGCACGACCACGGACATCCGCGCGATCACGGGCATCCGCACGATCACGAGCATCCGCACGATCACGAGCCTCCGCACGATCACGAGCATCCGCACGACCACGGACATCCGCGCGATCACGGGCAT
>DAITMW010000053.1:11035-21586 GCA_036834945.1 Steroidobacteraceae bacterium | reverse complement strand
TCCGCACGATCACGAGCATCCGCACGACCACGGACATCCGCGCGATCACGGGCATCCGCACGATCACTCGCATCCGCCCGATCACGAGCATCCGCACGCTCGCGGCCATGAACCCGACGGCCCCCACGGCGGGCCCCATCGCCATGACTAACGCCGCCAACCCCACGCTCACCACGCCCGGTGGCTCCCCACCGCGCCAGGGCGATGGCCTGACCGAGCACGCCCTCTACCGCCTACTAGCCTGGACCTCGCCCGGCTACCCCACCGGCGCCTTCAGCTACAGCCACGGCCTCGAATGGGCCGTCGAGGCCAGCACCGTCACCGACCTCGAGACCCTGCTCGACTACGTAACCGCAGTGCTGTCGCAAGGCGGCGGCTGGGTCGACGCCGTGCTATTCGTGCACGCCTGGCGCGCAACGTGCGGCTCTGCCCAATCGCACGGTGAAGCCGATGAGTACGCGCACGCCCCAACAGTGCGATCAGCCGAGCTGACCGAGATCACCGAACTCGCCACCGCCTTTCGCGGCAGTTCCGAAACCGCGCTCGAAAGCCGCCAACAAGGCGCAGCCTTCCTGGACGTCACGCGTAAAGCCTGGCCACATCCAGCACTTGATACGCTCGCGGCTCGAGCCGCCAGCACCAACACCCCGGTCGCTCACTGCGTCGCCGTAGCAGTCGCCTGCGCAGCCCACCAGATCCCGCTGCTGCCAGCCCTACACGCCTACATTCACGCAGTCGCGGCGAACCTGGTGTCAGCCGGCGCCCGCCTCATTCCCCTGGGACAAACGCAAGCGCAGATCGCCATCGCACGTTTATCCCCAACCATCGGCGACATCATCGAGCGTGCCCTGACAACATCGCTCGATGACCTCGGCACCGCCGCCCCCGCAGTCGAGCTCTGCTCGCTGCGACACGAAACCCAATACACGAGGCTTTTTCGCTCATGACTTCAACCGGCCCTCTGCGCGTAGGTATCGGTGGTCCCGTCGGCTCCGGCAAGACCGCGCTCACCGAACGCTTGTGCAAACTGATGTCGAAGTCCTACAACGTCGCGGCGATCACCAACGACATCTACACCAAGGAAGACGCCGAATTCCTCACCCGCGCCGGCGCCCTCGCGCCCGAGCGGATCATGGGCGTGGAGACGGGCGGCTGCCCGCACACCGCAATCCGCGAAGACGCCAGCATCAACCTCGCGGCCGTAGCCGAAATGAGCGCCCGGTTCCCGGGCCTCGAGCTGATCTTCGTGGAGAGCGGCGGCGACAACCTCGCCGCCACCTTCAGCCCGGAGCTGGCCGACCTGACGATCTACGTCATCGACGTCTCCGCCGGCGACAAGATTCCCCGCAAAGGCGGCCCGGGCATCACGCGCTCCGACCTGTTGGTCATCAACAAAACCGATCTCGCCCCCCTGGTCGAAGCGTCCCTCGAGGTCATGGACCGGGACGCGCGCAAGATGCGCGGCACACGCCCGTTCGTGTTCACGAACATGAAGAAGAACGACGGTGTACGTGAGATTGCCCGTTTCATCATGGAAACAGGCGGCCTCCCGGAGCGCGACCTCCCCGGGAGTCCGTAGGGACGAAGTCAGATACTGCGCTTACCGGTGTCAACGGGCCCCAGACCGACTACTCGAGAGGCCACGTCAGTTGTTACGCGTATCAATGCTTCAACAAGGGCACGATCCACGTCGAGATGGCCTTCATATTCCGCGATGTTTCGCTTTCGATGCGCCTGGTCGAGAATGCGCCACTGCGCCGCTGGCAAACCAACCGTATGCTCGAGACATTGAAACACGGTAAACCGGTGCTCTGAGCGGTAGCCATGCCAGCGGAGAGCCGCGAGCGAGAATGAGTGTGCTGCGTTGTAGGCGAGATCGAACCGGCTATCCAGGCTCAAACTCTCCACGCGGGCGTCCGTCAGGCGTGCATTGCCGGACCGGATCAAGCCCGCCAACTCGGCCTGAGCCGGCGGCTCCAGCTTGAGCTGCCGGATACGAACGAGATTATCGAGTTGTTGATGCCCCATCGAGCCCCCCGATCAGTAACACATACTCTTCAGATAACACCTTTGTCAGGAAAGGATGGCCCGCTTCACGTCGGCGACGAAACTCCTCCGAGCTGTACAGTGTGGCGCTGATTGGCCTGGCAATTTCCTTCTCAACTGGCTCGAGAGCGGCGTAAACCTGCTCGAGAGTGAGCTCATCGGAGACGATCAACAGATCAACATCACTCGACGCCGAATCCGTGCGCTTGGCGGTAGACCCGAAGAGGATGGCCGCCTGGATCTGCCCGCTGAAGGGAGTGAGGGCAGCGCGTAAAGGCTCTACCAGCCCAATGGTCTTCACAACGATAGCGCGCAACTCCTCGAATACCGGAGCATCGGGATTGGCTTTGAAATGCTTCTGATTGCCCAACCGGGTGACCGTTACCAACCCGCTGTCGGCGAGGCGTCCGAGCTCTCTTTGCACGGCTCCTCTACCAGACTTCGCCAAGTCGATCAGCTCGGTCGCGAAGAACGTGCGCTCCGGCTGGCCAAATAGCAGAGCGAGGACTCGCTGCTGAGTTCTCGTGAATAGGGCATCGACCAGACTGGTCCGACGCGCCGGCGGCGGGCGGACCCTTGAATGCCCGGAGCGTCGAGCCAATTTCTGCTTTGTACCCACTTTGGGTATTTTAGTACCCAAAGTGGGTATGTGCAACCGGGCCGCCTACCGCGGCTCGCGGGCCGCTATTCCATGTCCGGATACGGCCCCTTGCCGCCCCCGGCAATGAACCGGTCGATATGCTCCTGCAACACCGGCAGCGGCACCGACCCCAGCTCCAATACCGCGTCGTGGAACGCCCTGATGTTGAACCGGTCACCCAAGTCCTTCTCGGCCTTGGCGCGCAACTGGAGGATCACGCGCTCGCCCAGGTAGTACGACAACGCCTGCCCCGGCCAGGCGATGTAGCGATCGACCTCCGTCTCGATCTCACGCTCCGGCAGAGCCGTGTACTGCCGCAGGTACTGGAGCGCCTGGTCCCGGGTCCAACCCTTCGCATGAACACCGGTATCCACGACGAGCCGCGCGGCCCGCCAGATCTGGTAACCCAACATCCCGAAGCGCTCGTAAGGCGTCTCGTAGGTCCCCATCTCGACCCCGAGCGTCTCACAATACAATGCCCAACCCTCGCCGTAGGCGGAGATGTAGGTGTGTTGGCGAAACGCCGGCTGGTCCTTGTGCTCCATGGCGATCGGGATCTGAAACGCATGTCCCGGCGCCGACTCGTGCAATGTCAGGGCCGGCAGGTTGAAGAGGGGACGGCTCGGCAAATCGTAGGTGTTGACCAGGTAGACGCCCGGGCCGCCGCGTCCCGCCGTATAAAACGGCGCCAGGTCGTCCGGTACGGGCTTGATGGCGAACCGCGCACGCGGCAGGTAGCCGAAGTACAACGACGACTTGGCATCGAACTTCTTCGCGATCCAGGCCGCGCGCATCAACAACTCGTCGGCGGTTTTCGCGTAAAACCGCGGCTCGGTACGGAGGAACTTGAGGAACGCCGGGAAATCGCCCTTGAAACCCGTCTCCTTCATCACCGCGAGCATCTCATCATGCAAGCGCGCGACTTCGGAGACACCCAACGCATGGATGGCATCGGGATCCATGTCGAGCGTCGTGAACTCGCGGATCTTCGCACGATAGAACGCCTTACCATCCGGCAGGTCCTGTGCGGCGATCGTCGTCCGTAGGCCCGGCACATACTCCGAGCGCATGAACTTCAGGAGCTCGACATAGGCAGGTTGCACCGTGTCGCGGATGACCTGCACGGCCTGCTCGCGCAGCGCGGCCTGCTCGGTCGCCGAAACGCCCGGCATATCCTTGAACGGTGTGTAGAACAGACTTCCTTCGGGCGTCGCATTCGTGACGGCGGTAATCGATGCGTCGCGGCCCTCCATCGTGATCCGGGGCGGTGTGAATCCCCGTTTCATGCCGGCGCGCATCTCATCCATCTCTTCATGGAAATAACGCGGGATATCCCGCATCTGCGCAATCCAGTTCCGGTAGTCCTGCACCGTACGGAAGGTACGCCGGGCGGTGTACCCGATGTCCGTCCAGAACGTCGTGTCCGAGTTGGCCGGCATCTCGAAGTCGCGGAACTTCTGGTTGGCGATCAGGACCTGGATCTGCGGGTAATAGACCGCGTAGTTGAGCTGCTCCTGGGGTGACAGGTCGGCCCGTTGAATCCCGTCCAACTTGCGCAGCACATCCTCCCAGTAGTGCAGCCGCGCCTCCTGTGAGGCCGGATCGACTTTCGGCAGATGGTCCGCGATCGGCTTCTGCGAATCCTCGTCGGCGGCGAACTGATCCTCGCGCCATTTCCACTCGGTGGTATAGATCTCCCGCAGCCGCGCGTCCGCCTCGTGATGTTTCACGTCAGCCTGTTGCGAAGCCGTGGGTTTCTGGGTGCAGGCAGTCATGGCTGTCAAAGTCACCAGGGTGAGTGTGATGAGTCCGGCCGGGCCCAAAGTCCTGTTTTTCATTGCGTACAATCGCTACCCCTCTTAAACTTGACGGCGTTACAGGAGATGGCATTCCTCCTCGAACCGCCGCGCTTCAGCGGCTGATGATGCCTACGCTTAGCCCGCGCGGAAAGGCGTAGCCATGTTCGAAGCCCGGAAGATTGCTGGGCCAGCCTGTCCGAAGGGGTGAAAACCAAGATGCCTGGTCAGCCAGGCACCAAAAGGACAGGTCCGATGTGGAAATCGATCGTGGCGATCTCGCTAGGTGGGAGTCTGGGCTCCCTGCTGCGCTGGTGGCTGGGTACCCAGCTCAATGCCTTCTTCCCTACCCTGCCCCCTGGAACACTGACCGCCAACCTGGTCGGCGGCTACATCATCGGTGTGGCGGTCGCCTTTTTCGCGACCTACACGGCGCTGGCCCCCGAGTGGCGGCTGTTCGTGATCACGGGCTTCTGCGGCGGTCTCACGACCTTCTCAACCTTTTCGGCGGAGACCACCCTGCTCCTCCAGCAAGGGCGGGTGCTGTGGGCGCTGACCGCCGCGGCGACTCACCTGCTCGGCTCCATCCTCATGACCTTCCTGGGGATCGGGACTTTCATCCTGCTGCGTAAATAAGAAACCCGCTGGCGGCCGCAACGCCGCCAGCGGGTCGGTCAAGGGCTCTTCAGCCTCTAGAGGTGCAGGTCGGAAATGAAAGCCTGCGTGAACCCGAGACGCCCTGCCTGTCCATAACTGTTGCAGGTGGGCGAAGCCGATCCCGGACCACAATCGTTGTCACGATCGAACGACCAGAAGTGCACGCCCCCCAGGCCCTTCTGCAGCACGTAGGACGACACCGTCGCGACGTCCGCCAGGGTGAAAGTCTCACCCTGCGAGTCGTTGCCGCCGACCATCGGCGTGAGCTCGATCTGGTTGTACGGCACACCGAAGCCGCTGTGGAGCAGCTCCGAAGCCTGGATGGCGGACTGCCCCATCTCACACGAGCCGCTCACGATGGTGCAATTGCTCGCGAGCGTGCTGCCGTAGTCCATGGTCATCAGGTTGATGAAGTACTTCGTCAGCCCCTGGGACTGGATCGCCTGCATCACCCAGGAGCCCAGCTGGTTGAGACCGGGCGACGCATTACCGCCCAGCGTCTGCAGGGTGAAGCTGAAACGCAGGTTCGGAAACGCGCCCTGCGCCGCCTTCACCCGCGCGACCAGGTTGTTGATGACGGACTGGCTCTGCCCGCCTTCGATATCGAAGTCGATTCCGATCAGGTTCGCGGAGTTGTATGTCTGGATGAACTTGGTGAAGCCGGCATCGCTGCCGCAGGTGAACAGACCCGCCTGGCCGCCGGTGGAGATGATGTACTTCTTGCCGGCGCTGACAAAGGCCGGGATGTTGGAAGCCACCTGGGCGGGAGTCAAGCCGGCCCAGTTCTCACTACCACACTCGCCACTGGCGAACGACCAGGTCAACGCATTGTTGGCCGACGGCATCACCTGCGTGACCGGCTGCATCGTGCCCGTCACAGAGGAGCTGATGACGTTGGTATTCCAGTTCATGTTGATCGTGATGTCCTTGTAGGGACTGAACACGAATGAAGGCGGAGGCGAGCCGCCTCCAGAGCCGCCACCGGTGCCGCCGCCTGTGCCACCCCCTGTGCCGCCGCCAGTACCACCGCCTGTGCCGCCACCAGTACCACCGCCGGTGCCACCACCCGTACCCCCGCCCGTGCCACCACCCGATCCCGAGCAGGCCCCCTGCGACGTCCACGGCTGCCCGCTGCCCGCCGGCCCATTGTTGGTCGCCGGATCGTTACCCTGCGTCCACCAGTTGGCGTGATAATTGACACCACCCTCACTGGCCGTCATGCCACCCGTATAGACCTGTGCCGCACTCCACGCCGCGGCGCAAGTGCCGCCCGACGACCCACCACCCGAGCTCCCTCCCGATGAGCCGCCCCCGGAGGAGCCGCCGCCAGAGCCACCACCGGTCCCACCGCCAGTGCTGCCCCCGGAGCCCCCACCCGACCCACCCGAATCCGCACCGATGTAGCTCCACAGCGACGCCGTGGTCGGATTCCAACCCGTGGCGCTATAGTCCGTCTGATTGACGAGCGCGCTGTAGTCGCCGCCGTTGAACGAAACCACAGTACCCGCGGTATAGAACACATCGGGCTGCCACGCAGGGGCCGATGCGAAGGCCGGTACGGCCGCGAAGATCCCCAGGGAAACCAACATGGCGACGCCGCTGCGTCGCGTGGGACTTGACCAATTCATTCTTGAATCCTTCCTGATTCGACGAGCGGCAGTGCTCGAGCGGCGGCATTGGAGCCGAGCGCCCGCGCCGCCGCAATGTCCTGACAATGCGACACGCAACGGTGGTCATGTTGGAATAAGTCGCCTCGGCGGCGGACTGGTCGCGACTTAAGTAATTGACGTCGCGAACGACGCAGAAAATTGGTATTACGACCGTCCCGGCCGAACACGCGAAAGTGGTATTAACAAGTCGCGGTACGAAATATTTTTGTTCCCGCGAGGCCGAACGTTCGCGAGTTGCGACCAAAGCCTCGCGGAAAAGATCAGGCGGGTCAGGTTGGGTGGGTGCGTCGTCGGGCGGGGGGCGGTTACATCATCAGGGCGGGCGCGCACCAGACGTAACGCGCCCGCCCAGAAAAAGGTCAAACGTGCGCGGTCGTCTTCGTGTCCGGATAGATGTACCAGTCCACACACCCATAGGCAGTCGAGGGATCAACGGCTGCCGACCGGGACACCGCGGGGGACTCGGAAGGCTCGACAGGATCGTACTGATGGAAGCTTCTCATCTTGAGCAAGTCTTCCGGCAAGAACGGGACGGCAGAGAGGACTCCTTTCCGTGTCTGCTCTGAAGTCGGTTTCATAACGTGCTGGCCTCCAATGGCTAGCGCATCTTTTGCGCCGAAATTGTGACAGCGTGATGATGCACCCGGCCTGCAAACAAAGCCAACGTGGGCGTAAGCGTCGGAAAGGTTATGTTAGCGGTAACTTGCTACTTGCCGCGATCGAGAGTGTGCAGCGGCACGGTATTCACCGCTCGCGCAGCCACACTTCCACGCCCGGGCGGCACCGCGGTCAGCGGCGCGCACTCGTGCAACGACGCGAGGCAGCGCACTGTGAGCTCCTGATACTCACGCGTCCCGACAGCTTTCCATTCGATTTCCTTTTCGGTGAGCTCGCGTACCACGCGGGCGGGAGCTCCCATCACCAGCGTACGCGGCGGCACAGCAAAGCCAGCGCGGACAAAGCTGGCAGCCGCGATGAGCGACTGCTCACCGACCACCACATCGTCCATGACGACTGCATGGATCCCGACCAGGGCGCCTCGGAGCACCCGGCAGCCGTGCAGCACGGCACCATGTCCGATATGAGAGTCCTCTTCGAGCCGGACCTCCTTGGCCGGGAAGGTATGCAGCACGCAATTGTCCTGCACATTGGAGCCCGCTCCGATCACGATGCGCCCCATGTCGCCGCGCAAGGCGGCGCCAGGCCCGATGTAGCAGCGGGGACCGACGACCACGTCCCCGATCAGGGTAGCCAGGGGGTGTACGAACGAGGTGGGATCGACGACAGGGACGATGCCCTCGAGAGAATAAACTGGCACTCGAGCTAACTCCGGCTCTTCGCGAAGAATGCCTGCACGGCTGCCTTGAACTCGTCGGACCCCAGCTGCGCCCGAAAAGCTTCCAGCTCTTCCTCGATCCGCGCGGCGACAGTTCCGGTCTCGCTTCTCAGGAGCCGCTTGGTCGCCAGCAAGGCTCCCGGTGGCTGCTGCGCAACGCAACGGGCGAGCTTACGAGCTTCCTCCATGAGCACGCCATCCTCGGTGACACGGTTCACGAGCCCCATGGACAGCGCCTCAGCGGCATCGAAGGGCCTCCCCAGCAGCAGCAGCTCCGCGGCCCGATGGTGCCCCACCATACGTGGCAGCAGCAGAGAGCTCCCCGCCTCCGGGACCAAGCCAAGCTTCACGAATGGCATGCTCATTTGGGCGCTGCGCGCGGCAACGACGAGGTCACAGTGAAGCAGCAGGGTCACGCCGATTCCGACTGTCTGTCCATGTACGGCGGCGACGAGCACCTTCCGGAAGCTTCGCAGCGCACCCAGAAACCGGATGGCATTGTTGCTCTCGGTGAAGTCTCCCTGACTGATGAAGTCATTGAGATCATTTCCGGCGGTAAAGCTGGCGCCAGCGCCGCTGAGCAGCACCACGCGGATACTGTCGTCCGCCCGTGCCTCATTCAACGCATCGATGATCGAGCCATACATCGCCAGCGTCAGGGCATTGCGCTTCTCTGGCCGGTTCAGCTGGACCTCGCAGACTCCGTCCGCGCGGGTAACAGTGATCTCACTCATGCGGTCACTTTGCCCCCTGCACTGCCGCTGTGCAACTTGCCCCACAGGTCCTGGATCGCCTCCAGGCTCTTGCCCTTGGTCTCGGGCACGTAGCGCCACACGAACAGCGCCGCCAACACGCTCATGAGGCCGTAGATCCAATAGGCGAAGCCGTGATTGAACAGGGCATTGAGCGCGGAGCTGCCATCGAGCACCTTGAATGATGCCGACACAACCAGATTCGCCAGCCACTGGGCCGCGACCGCGATTCCCAATCCCTTGCCTTTGATCGAGTTCGGAAACATCTCCGCCAGCAACACCCACGTGACCGGACCCCACGAGAATGCGAAGCCCGCGATGTACAGCACGACGGCGACCAACGCACCCAGGCCCACGGTCCGCGCGTTGAACAAACAGCCCAGCCAGATCATCGCGACCGCCATCACGAGTGCCCCAGCGATGAGCAGCGGTTTACGTCCCCACTTATCGACCGTAACGATGGCTACGACGGTGAACAGCACGTTCGCGGCACCCACTACGACAGTTTGCAACAGCGCCGCGCTCGTCGACGCGCCCATGTTCTGGAACATGAGCGGCGCGTAGTACAACACCGCGTTGATACCCACGAACTGCTGGAATACCGACATGAGAATACCGACGACGATCACCGCTACACCAAACGAGAACAGCTTGCCCGAGCGGACCTCGAGCGTGCGCTGGATGTCGGAGAGAATTGACCTCGCATCCGCCTCATCGGTCACTCGTTTCAACTGCGCCAGTGCCTCGTCGTCGCGGCCGCGGAGCACGAGCCAGCGCGGCGTATCCGGAACCAACGCCAGCAAGACCAGGAACACCGCCGATGGAATCGCCTCCGAAGCCAGCATCCAGCGCCAGCCGGAAGCCTTCAGCCAGGCATCATCCCCCAGGGATGCGATGTAGTAGTTGACGAAATAGACCAGCAGGATGCCGCCGACGATGGCGAGCTGGTTGAAAGATACCAACCGTCCGCGAATGGCACTCGGCGAGATTTCCGCGATGTACAACGGTGAGAGCATCGAGGCAATGCCCACACCCACACCGCCGATGATGCGGTAGAAAATGAACTGCGGCAGGGCGTGCGGGCCCATCTGCCCGATGGTCCCAAAGCCAAACTCCGGCACGGCCGAGCCCAGCGATCCGGCCAGGAACAGGATGGCGGCAACGATGAGGCCGCCCTTGCGGCCGATGGCCGTGGAGAGCCACCCGGCCACGCCCGCCCCGATGATGCATCCGACCAGCGCGCTGGAAATGGTCCAGCCGGACAGACTGTCGCGCGCCGTCTCCGCCAGCCCGAGCGGATCGATGAAGTACGCATCGATCGAGCTCACGGCGCCCGAAATGACAGCCGTGTCCCAGCCGAACAGCAATCCGCCCAACGTCGCGACGAACGTCAAACCTACGACGAGCGTCGTATTGTAATTGGTCACCTCGCACCCCCTCTCGGTCACCGCTGCCGCTTGCGAGCGCGCTATGCGCGCACCGCGAGCTGAACTCGCGGCATAGGGCGTGAGTATGCCTTAATAATCCACGGTGACCACGATCGTATCCGTATAGCTCCCCGCCGCCGCGTCCTGCCCGGCGGGAATGCGACCGTAGACTGTGTAGGTATTGATATTGGCACCGATGACCAGCAAGGCCTGATCGCTGACCAGCG
>DAITMW010000053.1:0-10935 GCA_036834945.1 Steroidobacteraceae bacterium | reverse complement strand
CAGGTGAACGCCCCAGCGCTGCCTGATACCGCGGCAACGCTTGCTCCGATAGCAATAGCCAGCAGCAGCGAGCGCCTCACTGTACCCTCTCGCAATCGAGATCGGCAGGCTCCGAGCTCTGTAGCGCGAGACCAGGCACCTTCACACGACAACTGCCGCCCGGCCAGCTGACGCGCGCATCGCCAGCCTTGCGACCGACAGGCAGCTGCGTGAGCCCCTGTGTCCCGACGGGAAATGAGCCGCCCTCAATCACCACCTCGGCCCCCGCGGGCACAAACTCCCGCTCTCCCAGCCGCAAGACAAATACGCGGCTGTCGCTGGCCGAAACGCTCATGACGGTGCTCACCACCCCATGCGAATACGGTCGGACAACCAGCTTCTCCGACTCAATCATCGCGGTGAGCGGCAAATCCTCAGGCACGACCGTGATGGTGTTGTCCTCGAAAGGTCGTAGTGCCGGCACGAGAATCCTCCCCGCGGAGTCCGTTCGCCCCACCGGCTGGCCGTCGTGCAATACCTGCACGCCGCCCAGGTCCGGCACCTCGATCAACGCGGCCGGCCCGCTCAGGGTTGGCGCCGGCCACGGCCTCCCTCCCGCCCAGAGAAAACCACCCTGCCAGGCCAGAATCCCGATTGTTCCACCCGGCACCGAATCGATCTCGCCGCTACCGGAACCATATGGACTGCGAGCATCGATGCGCGCCCCATCCGTATCAACATCCCCACGCGCATGCGCCAGCTCCCACCCCCACCCTGCATCCGGAGGCGGTGCCTTTCCAACCTGCAGCTCAACGGTCGATGCACCATTATCGGAGGTGCCCGTGGCCGATGCGGTCACACCCCTGCCCAGGTAGCGCGTGAACGTGATGCCCGCGATGACATCGGAAATACCGGCGCTGCGGGTATTTGAAGCGAACACACCGATGGCGCCCACCTCGCGTAAGCTGACGTTGTAGGTCGCCGTCAAGGCGGCCGTCGTTGGCCTTTCGTAGGTGCGGCGTTGGGCGTACACGAGCCCGAGTGACCCGAAGTACCCGAATTGCGCGGACGCCTGTGCCGCCCACTCGGTACGCAGATGGCCATATGACGTCTGATTGCCCAGCTCGACGAAGTCGCGTGAAGCTGCCCGGAAATGCACCCCGAACGCAGTCGATCGATACATTGAGTCGATTCCGGCGTCGACCGCGCCACCCGAGCCCTGTGAAGAGGTGTGGCTGACAGCCGGAGTCAGCTCCAGCGTCATGTTACGAGTCGCCCGCACGGCCGCTCCGCTACGGACCGTGATCTCGCTCGAGCCCGGCGCCAGTTCGGCAGACGCGTTGACCGTCGTGAGATCATTCAGTCCGTGTTGTACCGCTCCCGATAGAAAAGCAGTGTCGTAGGCGAAATTCTGAATGCCATAATTCTCGCGAACCGCTCCCGCTGCAAAGTCCACAGTGGTGAGCCCGGCGGCGATCAGCTGCGGGATCACCAGATACGGCAGCGAGAGCTGCTGCTCGTGGCCCAGGATGTCACGCATCCGGATATCGACGGCACCCTGCCCGACAGGAATGGGGATGTTATTGAGCTCGAACGGCCCGGCATCGACGGTCGTACGCTGCACGAGCGCCTGATTCACATACAGCTCCACACTGGATGGCACGGTGGCGGTGCCGGTGATCACCGGCAAGGCGTAGGGCGTCACTCCCGGGCGGGTGGCGTAGTCGGTAGCCCAACGAATCCCCGTGAACCGGACCGACTGCCCCAGGGTGCCGGGACTGGTCACACCATCCCCTAACATCAGGCGCGCTGTATACTCGGGAAAGTCGAACAGAAGATCGGTATCCAACCGACGCCAGGTCGAGGACCGCCCGTCCGACATACCAACAGGCCGGCTCCCCAGCCAACTGCTCGTGAACGACGCACGCCCCAGGCTGGAGCCTGCCTGCACGAGCGCGGAATAGGTTTCTCCGGCATTGCCGTCCCGCTCGGCAAACAGACTGTAGTCCAGGAACAGCGCCGGGACTCCCCGCTGGGGAGCGTCAGCGCCTCGTGCCGTCGCCAGGACCTGCTCGGCGAACAGCGCAGGAGCGGCGTCGAGGCGCAACACCAGCTCATCTTCCTCCAGCCGCACCCGCAGACCGGGTATGTCATCAATCCGCACGAGGTCATCAGCCGCTGCCCGAGGCCTCATGTGCCAGGCCTTCAGATCGCCGACCCGCACAAACAGATGTCCGCGCAGATCGATGTGCAACAAGGCAAACTCAGGCTGCGACACCTCATTGAGCCGGACCTCGACCCAGATGTCGCGCGTGGTACCCCCCGGCGCAGCGCGACCCAAGCCAACCGCCCCCAGCATGGATAACACGCACAGCGCGCCAAGCGCCTGGCGAGCCGCGCGAAACATTCAATGGGGATTCGCGTCGACGATCAGCGACGGCGCCTCGACCGGGAGATCCGTGGTATGGCTCTCAGTGACCAACCTCAAGGTAGCGGCCTCTTTCAGGCTCGGCGCGCACAGTGCGGGCGGCACAGCACGTTTCGACCCGGCCAGCACATACACGGGCTCGCTGGCCTGCCACAAAATCTCACCGTTGCTGCTCAACATCTGCGCGGTGAGCACGCGATCGTGATGCCCCGAAGGATTGGCGACCTGCACCGAGGCGCATCCATGTAAATCAGGCAACCAACGCCAGGTCAACTCGTTGGTGGCTTTGACGGGGGCACCGGAATGCGAATCGGCAGGCGTAGCAAAAACCGGTACGCCGATGCGCACGGCGAACCGTAAGCCGCTCTCCGTATCGGCAGCCGGAGGGACCTCGCGCACGTACACCCGGTAACTGCGCTCGACCGGGGTCTGATTCGGCGCGCGCAACCCGATCCTCACGAGACGTGTCTCGCCAGGCCCGAGTTTGATCACCAACGGCGTCGTGACGAGATCATTCGTTGTATCGTACACATCGACCGTGCCGGCCTGCGTCCAGGCGAAGGCATCCAACTGGGCGAGCGTGGCCTGGTCGCCGGTATTCTGCACTTCCAACACCGCGATCGGGCGTCGCGCCGAAAGATCCAGCCGCGTAGGACCCACCCGTAGCGATCCCGCCCCCGCGCACAGCGGCAGCAACAGGGAGCATACGGCAGCGATGAGTCGCGACGGCAACGTCATGGTCAATAGTTGACGGTGACGGTAATCGTGCTGGAGTAGGTTCCGACCGGCTTGTCCTGCGACACCGGGAGCTGGCCATACACCGTAATGGTATTGGCGGTCAGCAGTCCGGACCCGGTTCCCGCGACCGTGAACGTCGAGGCCGTACCGTCACCCCAGATCTGGGAGTACGAGGCATCCCGGTACAGGTTGAAATCGAGGGTCTGGCCGCCGCCCGACAGCGTACGGGTCGCGAATGTTCCACCCCCCGAGCCGACATTCAGGGCGGTCGTATAAGGGGTTCCACCGGTGCAGTAGACACTGACCGTGGAGGTGCCCGTCAGCGCGGTCGCGCTGGCTGGATTGTAGGCACCGAAGTTGAGTGCGGTAGCCGATACACTACAGGCCGAATTGATGACGGCCTGCACCGTGAACGTGCCGGTCGCCGTGGCGGCGCCGGCGGCGGCACTCCCCGTGAGCAGCACGACTGCCATGACCCGCTGCATCGCAACAGAGGCATGAACCCTGATACCCATGACCCACACATCCAGACAGTTGAATTGTTGGTCATGAGGCTAAACAGGGTGCGCAGCATCAACATGGGGAGTGGATCACACCCCACTGGCTGAAAAGCAGGCACGGGTCGCAGAAGCACCAAGGCCCTACAGGCCGTCAGCGGTCTCGCGGATCAGAAAATCGACCACGGCCTGCAGGGCTTCGCGTTGTGTTGCACCGCCTTTGCGGGCCGCATCGAACGTACGCAGCTGTCGATGAGCACTGGTGCCGCGCTCCAAAATAGTCCGGATATGCTCGATCTCCTTCGTGCAACCCAACACGTGGGCATCGTCCTCGACCAGGCTGATGAGCTCCTCGGCAAGCTGCGTGAAAGGAACGAGCTCGCCGCGGGCCAGGTCGAGCAGGTGCTCGTCGAAGCTGTAGCGCATGGCGCGCCAGCGATTCTCGGCGATCAACACATTGGGGTAGAGCCGCCAGCTCTGATTCTCCTGGCGGAGCCGGTAGAGCCGGCGCGCCAGGCACATGACGAGCGCCGCGAGACACATGGCGTCATCGATGCTCGTACAGCAGTCCATCACCCGCATTTCCAGCGTCGGGTAACGCGGGCTGGGCTTGACGTCCCACCACATCTTGGCGCTGTTCTCGATCACGCCGTTGCGGATCAGCATATCCAGGTGGCGTCGCAGATCGGCATAGCTGGAAAAGCGATCGGGCAGCCCCGTCCGGGGCAGCGAGCTGAACAGCGTCAGCCGGAACGACATGAGCCCGGTCCGCTCCCCCTCCCAGAAGGGCGAGGAACAGGACAGGGCCAGCAGGTGGGGCACGAAGTACGAAAGCTGGTTCATGAGATCGACGCGCAGATCGTCGTCATCGATCCCGATGTGCACGTGCATCCCGCACACCATCAAGCGCCGCGCGGCTACCTGCATCTCGCGGGCGAGCGCGAAGAACTGCTCCTTCTCCGTGGGCATCTGGCGCGTGGCACTGCCGAACGGATGGGTCGAGGCAGCGATCGGAGCCAGCCCGTACCGGTTGGCTGTTTCGACAATGATCGAGCGCAGCCGGGCGAGGTCGGCGCGGACCTCGGCGATCGAGCGGCAAACGCGGGTACTGACTTCGAGCTGGGAGCGCAGGAATTCGGGGCTGATCTGGCTTCCGCCGCGCTCGGTGCACTCCCTTAGGAGCGCCGGCGGCGGGTTCTCGTTCACGTCACGGGTATCGAGATTCACGAGGAGGTATTCCTCCTCGATGCCCACGGTAAAAGGCGGCTCTGCGCTCAACTGGCGTCCCCCGGGTCCCGACCGACTCCAGTATACCGAGGGTTTCAGCTCCTAACGCTACCCCAATTGAGCTAGCGGCTGGGGCCGGGCCATGTGGTAGCCCTGCGCGAAATCCACCCCGATCCGCTTGAGCTCATCCAGCACGGCCTCATCCTCGACCCATTCGGCCACGGTCGCGATCCCCAGCGCCCGGCCGACCTTGCTGATCGCCTCCACCATGCTGCGGTCCACCGCATCGGTGGCGATCTGACTGATGAACTGCCCGTCGATCTTGAGGTAGTCGACCGGGAGGGTCTTCAGATACATGAACGAGGACAGCCCGGTCCCGAAATCGTCCAGGGCGAACTTGCAACCGCGCGCCTTGAGCTCGCGCATGAAGAAAGTCACGTTGGAAAGGCTGGTGACGGCGGCGGTCTCGGTGATCTCGAAGCACAGCGCGCTGGCGATCTCCGGCTCCCCGACGGTTTGCAGAATGAACTCGGCGAAGGACTGCTCGTTGAGCGAGGTACCCGAAAGATTCACGGCCAGGAGCGGCAGTGCCCCCCCGGCCTCGCGCCGGCGCTTCAGTAACTCGACCGCACGGATCACCACCCAGCGATCGATGGTGGACATGACGTTGTAGCGCTCCGCCGCGGGGATGAACTCGCTGGGCGGCACCAGGCGCCCGTCATCGTCGCGCAACCGGATGGTGAGCTCGTGGAAATCGGGCGGGCTTTCGGAACCGATCCGCACGATCGGCTGGAAAAACAGCTCGAGGCGATTCTCCTCGGCGGCGCGAGTGACTCGAGCCACCCAGTGCATCTCCCGATGCCGGTGTCCGACCGCATCGGCCTCGTACACGTGAATCCGGTTACGGCCTTCATCCTTCGCGGCATAGCAGGCAATGTCGGCCGCGCTCATGATGGTCGCGACACTCTCGGTGTCCGCACTGATCTGCACGACACCAACACTCGCCCCCACCGACAAAGTCGTCTGGCCCCAGACGAAGCGGTAGTCCTTGATGGCCTGGCGCACTCCGTCTGCAATACGCGCGGATTGCTCGGGAGTACACCCCTCGAGCAACACACCGAACTCGTCGCCACCAAGCCGCGCGATGGTGTCCGAAGCACGCACACGCCCCTGCAACAGTCCGGTTACATCTCGCAACAAGCGGTCGCCGGCCTGGTGACCACAGGTATCGTTGACCACTTTGAACTGATCGAGGTCGATATAGAGCAGCGCATAGGCACCCTCGCCCCGTTGCGCGCTCTGGACCGCCGCATGCAACCTGTTGTCGAACTCGCGTCGGTTGATGAGGCCGGTCAGCGCATCGTGACTGGCCTGATACGACAGCGCGCGCTTGAGCCTGCGCTCCTTCGTGACATCGTGGAACACGATGACCGCGCCGATGACGCGGCCCTGCCGGTCGCAGATTGGCGCGGCCGACTCCTGGATCGCGACTTCCTGCCCCGAACGGGTGATGAGCACCGAGTGATCCGCGGACGGCCCCATCTCACCGCGCCCCAGCGCGCACACGAGCGGGTTCTCAATCGGCTCACGCGTGATTTCGTTGACGAGATTCAGTACATCGCCGATGGGGCGGCCGCGCGCCTCCGCCAGACTCCAGGCGGTCAGGCTCTCGGCGACCGGATTGATGTACTCGATTCGGCCTTCCGCATCCGTACTGATGACGGCGTCGCCGATGGATTGGAGCGTCACCTGCGCGCGCTCCTTCTCCGCGAATACTGCTTGTTCGGCGCGCTTGCGTTCGGTGATGTTCGCAATCGTACCCTCGTAGCCCGTGATACGTCCGCCTGCATCATGCACGGCGCGTGCATTTTCGAGAATCACAACCTGCTGACCGTCCTTCGTCCGCATGTGAAATTCCGCATTCCGGATCTCCCCTTCCGACTCCACGCGTCGCATGAACTCAGCGCGATCCGCCGGGTTCCAATAAAGCAAAGCAACGCTTGGCAGCGCGTACAGTTCCTCTGCCGTGCTGTAGCCGAGGATGGACACGAATGCCGGATTTACAGAGAGCAAGCGGCCGTCCCGACCGCTCTGATAAACCCCCTCGGCGATGCTCTCGAACAGACCGCGGAACTTCGCTTCACTACTTCGTAGAGCCTGTTCCGCCAGGCGGCGCTCGATGGCAATGCCCGCCAGCTGCGCCGCATGCCCCATGATCGCGACCTCCGCCGAGCCCGGCAGGCCCGGCTCCCCTCGGTAGACACCGAGAGCACCGAGGATCTTGCCGTCCGCAGCCTTGATCGGAGTGGCCCAGGCTGCGCGCACGCCTGATCCCAACGCGGCATCCCGCGGGCGCTCCCAGAATGGATCTTTGCCCACGTCGGCGACGAGCACCTGCCGCGCGAGGTAGACCGCGGCTGCGCACGAGCCATTGCGGATGTCGATGCTCGTATGTTCCAACGCCTTGCGCAGAGCTTCAGGCAGCCGTGGCGCGGTTGTATAAACAAACGCCTGACCATCCTCGGCGAGCACGCTCACCGAGCACATCGTGCTAACGCCCACTGGCTCGATGAGGCGCGTGATGGACGCAAGAACGTCGGAAAGCGGTGCGTTGCCGGTGAGTTGCGCAAATACTTCCCGTTCAGCAGCGGCCACCCGTTCGGCGCGCTTTCGATCCGAGATGTCCGCGACCGTTCCGCGGACCAGGCGTTTGCTGCCGCTCGGCAGGCGTACGAGGCGTACTTCGCAAGTAAATTCTTTCCCGAATCCGTCGTACAGAACCCACTCGTAAACCTGCGGATTGCCCGCTAGAGCCCGCTGTGTATAGTTTTTGGCAAGTACCGACGAGGGTGTTCCATCCGGTTGGAACGGCGGACTGCGCTCAACAGCTCCGACCTGGAGAAGCTGCTTGCGCTCGAGCCCGAAGAGCTGCTCCGCGTACTCATTCGCGTCGACGAATCGACCTTCGTCCACGTCGAATACGACTATAGCCTCAGGGGCGTGATCTACGAGCAAACGATACCGGGCTTCGCTTTCGCGCATCGCCTGCTCGGACTCGCGACGCTCGGTGACATCGCGTAAACACAAAACAAACATCTCGCGGCGTGACAACCGAGCCTTGCTGACCGCAACTTCCGCTGGAAAAAACTCTCCACCCTTACGCTGTGCCCAAAGCTCGCGGGAAGCGAGATCGAGGTGGGTGTCGCCGCAGCTGGCGGCAAGGCGGTGCAGCGCCTGTGTAATGGTTTCCTGCGCGTGTGTAGTAATTTTGGGGATGAGCTGGTCGATACGTTGGCCGACAACCTCGGCCTCGACGTGGCCGAAAACACGCTCACCGGTAGGATTGAATGTCTGGATGACTCCATCCTCATCCACTGTCAGGACCACGTCCTTGATGTGATCGAGGATGACCTGCAGATGCTCCGAGCTCTGCTCGCGGGCCTCATGCGCCATCGCACGAGCCTCGTCGGCCATGAGGCGCATCGACTGCACGATGCCACGTCGCTCCTGATCGATAGCGTCGTAATGCGCGCTGATCAGGCGAAGCAACACGCCCATGTCCGGCGCCGCGGTGCCAGCCCGCAGACGGGCCTCTTTCAGCTGCGCCCGCAGTTGGGCGTGCAGGTCAGGGCTATCCTCACTGCAAGCCGCATCGTCCCCGCGAACGAGTGTAGTCGTGCCGCCGGGGCCTCCTTCGGGAGGGTCCACCAACGAACGAAGAGTTTGCGCATTTGACATAATCAGACGAACCGATTGAGTCAATGCGTCGCGGAATGATCCGCCGTCTCCGTTTTAGCCGTGTCATCCGGCAAGCCGTCACCGACGATCACGGGGATGGTGTAAGTGCGCGTCATGGAGTCGTTAGCCGTGTCCACCGCAACCGTGGCACTCACTGTATAGATGCCGTCCGCCTTGGGAAGAACCCTCACGACATGACGGATGGGTGTCCCTGATGGGGGCTTGTCCACCCCGGCGAGCTCCCCGCCTTCGACGAGATCGAGGCCCTGGCCACCCTGGAATTTCGCGTAGATCCGGTTGATGGGAGTCGCACCCGGCAGCACCGCGATGTCGACGTCCAGCGGCTGCCCGGCCTGTGGGGCCTCCCGCAGCTCGTACTTCAGCTCGACCGGTAGCCCACCCTTGGCGAGAGTCACGCCCTCGACCATGTCGGCGGTCGCCCGGTTCGAGGGATCGATGGCAACGTGGGTATGCGCCTTTTTGTTCTTGGCCTCGGCCTTGGAAGCCGAATCAGAGGATGAGCCGCAGCCGGCCAGCCCAAAGGCCACCATCAGGGCAACAGCCCAACCCGCCCGCGAGATTCGTGTGGATGTCATCATGACGTCCGTACGCAGACCCTCCGACCTTCTCATTTCGCCCGACAATACCGCGTCGGGCCCGCAAAACGCACGTCCCACGTATGTATTTCGTGAGATACCGCTACCGATGCCGGCATTTCAGCCCCGCAACAAGGGCGGGTCGTCCACGGCCTCCACCTGCTCCAGCAGGTCCCGGAGGTACCCTTCCCAGTAGCGGGCCTCGCCCAGCCAGGGGAAGGCACGGGGGAACGCCGGGTCCAGCCACCGGTGGGATACCCAGGCCGCGTGATGCAGCATGCGTAGGGCCCGCAAAGGCTCGATCAGCCGGACCTCGCGAAAATCGAAGTCGGTGAACTGTTGGTAGCCCTCCAGCAGCTCGCTCCATTGCCGCTGCTGTTCCGCTCCTGAGCCGGCAAGCATCATCCATAGATCCTGCACCCTCGGACCCATGGCGCAGTCGTCGAGATCCACCAGCACCGGACCATGCTCGTTCCAGAGCAGATTTCCCATATGACAGTCGCCGTGGATACGAATGTCTCGCACCGGCCCCGCCTCCTGGAAGGCCTGCTCGACTCTCTCGAGCAATGTCGCGCTCACGGACGCATAGCGATCGCGCAGATAATCCGGCAACAACTCACTCGCCAACACCTGCTCGCGCGCCTCCCATCCGAGCCGGTGGATACCGACTTTCGGGCGCGCCTGGAACGGCCGCAGCGCTCCGATCTGGTGGAGTCGGCCCAAGGTCCTGCCGAAGATTTGCCGCGCTTCCGGCGCATCCAGCTCCGGCGTGCGGCCCGCCATCCAGGGAAACGCGGCGAAGCGGAACTGCAGGTACTTGAACAGCGTGCGTCCCTCGATCTGAACCGGGGCCGCGACCGGAAGCTCAGCGGCGGCAAGGTCGGCGGTAAAGCGGTGTTCCTCGTCGATCTGCTCATCGCTCCAACGCGCGGGGCGGTAAAACTTCAGCACCAGCATCCCGCCCGGGTGACCCAGCTGATAAACGCGGTTTTCATAGCTGTTCAACGCGAACAGCCGCCCGTCAACCTCCAACCCGACAGAGGCCGCCGCATCCAGCACCACTTCGGGTGTGAGGCCGGTGAAAGGCTTCACATCCGCGCCCCGGCTTTTGTTTATCATCACACCTTTATCGTCAGTCAATCTCAAGTAACCTCATGAATCGCGGCACCATCTTAGTCACCGGGGGCGCCGGCTACATCGGCAGTCACGTGGTCCTCCAGCTCCGTGCCCGAGGCGAGCAGGTCGTGGTCCTGGACGACCTTTCCCGAGGCTTTCGCCAGGCGGTCCTGGATACACCACTCGTCGTCGGCCGGGTCGGGGACCGCGAGAAGGTTCTGGAAGTCCTGCGCACGCACAACGTCGACACCGTCATGCACTTCGCGGCCTATACCATCGTCCCGGAGTCCGTCACCGACCCGCTGAAATACTACGGCAACAACACCTGCTCCACGCGCACCTTGCTGGAGTGCTGTGTCGAGGCGGGCGTTCGCAACTTCGTCTTTTCCTCCACCGCCGCCGTCTACGGTATACCGGCCGAGGGGGTCGCGGCGGAGAACACCGAGACCGCTCCCATCAACCCCTACGGCACCTCCAAGCTGATGTCTGAATGGATGCTGCGGGATGTGGCCGCGGCTTCCCCGTTGAAGTATGTCGCGTTACGTTATTTCAACGTGGCCGGCTCGGATACCGGCGGCCGCGTGGGCCAGGCCACTCCGAAAGCCACACTGCTGGT
>DAITMW010000052.1:26367-29436 GCA_036834945.1 Steroidobacteraceae bacterium | reverse complement strand
ACGCGGCACTGCCGAGTACCTTGATTCCCTGGGCGGGATTCTCGCCTGCACGGAGCACTTCCGCAGCGGCTTTGCCTTCCGGAAAGGCAAGGCCTTGCTCACAGATGAGCGAACGGCGCAGCGGCACGGAAAACAGCACGCCCAGAACGCCGCCCAGTGCGGCTATGGTGAATACCCACCCATAGTTGAAATCCTTCCAGAAGCCGAGAATCACGAGGGCGGGAATCGTGAAGATGACGCCGGAAGCGAGCGATTGGCCCGCCGAGCCGCCGGTCTGCACAATGTTGTTTTCGAGAATGCCGCCACCGCCCAGAGCCTTCAGTACCGCCATGGAAACCACGGCGGAAGGAATGGCCGAGGCGATGGTCATTCCGGCGAAAAGGCCCAGGTAGGAGTTGGCGGCCGCCAGAATCGGCGCCAGCACTACCGCGAGGACGATAGCGCGGACGGTAAGTTGGGGACCCACCGCGGGTACCGCGGAGGAAAGGCTCGACCGTGCGGTCGCGTCGGAAACTTGAGTACTCAGGATAGAGCTCCTGGTGAGTTTTTAGTTCTTGGCGCCGGGTCCGGGGGACCCATTCGCCAGGGCGTCTTCAAGAACGCTGGTGAGAGGCTTCAGGAAAAACGATTCTTCGGGCATGAGGCGCGCCTGCACTCCGTGTTTCCGCAGAGTGTCGGCGACGATGGGACCTACAGCCGCAACCAGGGTTTTAGCGAGCGCGGCGGTGATCTTTTCCGCTGGCGCGACGGCGAAAAGACGCTCGACCTGCGGGGTGCTGGTGAACGCGATCGCATCTACCTTCCCCGCCTGAATGCGCTCGAGAAGCCCCAGCACTGCCGCGTCATCCGCAGCGTCGGCGTAAACGTAGGGCGCGACGGTAGACACCTTCGCACCGGCGGATTCGAGGAACTCAACGAGAGGGCGGTTAGGTTCCGTACCGTAGAGCTGTACCCCGAAGCGGCGGCCCTTGAGATCGAGGGGTCTCAGACTGGCAATGACACCCTCGGTAGTCGGACGCTCGGGAACGATGTCAGGTTTCATGCCGAGTTCGCGGAGCGCACGCGCTGGCTTCGGTCCCCGAGTGGTCTTTCTTACGCGGCCCAACGCCGCAACGAACCGCTCGCGAAGGGGCGGCTCGTTTCGGTCGATACACGACAGGATGCGGTGCAGCCCCTCACCCGTCAGCAGAATCAGATCATCAAACGCCCCCGAGGCAAGCTCTCGGCTCCACCGCAGGATCGGGGCTGAGTCCGGGGCGTCACGGATCGCCACCAGCGGGCAGCGCACGACCTGGGCGCCGCGCCGCTCGAGCATTGCGGCGAAGATGTCGACTTCGCGAGTCTCGGGGACCGCGACCACCCGGCCAGCCAAGGGTTGGTTGTCCATGAGCGGGCATCTTACTCGTCCGCCGCCGCCAATGGACAACAGGTCTCATTCCGCGTGGGCCACCGAATCGAAGTCCAGGCTGGGGGTGCCGTCCTCGCTTGGAAGTGCCCAAGCCAACCACTGCTGGTGCAGGGCTGCTATGAGGATGAACGCGAGCGTCGCGAGGGTGCCGAAGGTTGCGAATCCCATCTGGTAGCTCCCGGTGCTTTCCTTGGCGATTCCCATGACGACGGGGAGGTAAAACCCTCCGATACCGCCCGCGGCGCCGATAATGCCGGTCATGACGCCGGTCTTGCCTCGCCAGCGGTGGGGAACCAGCTGGAAGGTGGCTCCGTTCCCCAGGCCGAAGCATAGATACAGAAGGGCGAGCAGAGCTGCGCCGCCCGGCAGCGGAGGCATGAGCATGGCAAATGCGAAGTTGCTGATAGCGATGGCCACGAGGAGTACCAGCAGGACCTTCACTCCGGAGAGCCGGTCCGCGACCCACCCACCGACAGGCCGCACCATCGCTCCTGTGAAGGACAGGGCGGCCATCAGGAATCCCGCGTTCAGCTTCGACAGTCCGTACTGTGTCGTCAGCAGCAGGCTGACATAGGAGGACATGCCGACGAAGCCGCCGAAGGTGATGCTGTAGACGAGCATCATGACCCACGTGTCCCGCTCGGATAACACCGCGAGATATTTTCGAGGTAACACCGCAAGGGCCACCGCCGAGCCTAGAACTGGAAGTAACAGTTGGCCGGCTTTCCCCTGGCCGAACAGCCCGCCCTCCACGAGCAACACCAGCCCGATCAAACTCGCCAGCGCAATGACCGAGCCGACGAAAGCCCGGCGTGCATCGTTGCTCTTGGGGCTGCGGTCTTCCGCCCAGAAGAAGACGGTGACGGCAGCCAGCGCCAACAGGGGTAGGACGGCCAGTGTGGCGTGCTGCCAGCCGAACCCGTCCGCCAGTCCGGGGAACAGGAACCCATCCAACACGGCGCCGATGTTGCCCGCGGCGGCGAGACCTAACACGAGGCCCTGCACGCGGGGCGGGTAGCTGCTGCCGGCCATCGGCAGCGCGACCGCAAAGCTGGCTCCACCGATGCCCAGGAAAACCCCCAGCACCAGCAGCAGGGTGTATGTCGGAACGATCGGCAGCATGAGTACGAAAGCCGGCAGCGACGACAGCGAGATGCTCATGAGCGCGAGCTTGCGGCCGTTGACCGACTGAAACAGGTTGCCCAGTGTGACGCGTACGATGGAGGCGGCCAACACCGGTACCGCGACCAGGAATCCTGCCTGGGTCGGGGTGAGGGTGAGTTGCCTGGAGATGAAGGGGGCGAGGGGCCCGAACATCACCCAGGTGGTGAAGCCAGTGTCGAAATACAGGAAACAGGCCACGAGGGCTTTCCAGTTGCCGCTCTTCAGGGAATCGATCAACTGCTTCATGACGGAGGGTCCTCGCTCGCCGCGCCGGTCGCCAAACAAAAACGCCGCCAACATCACGCGTGCACGAGAGCTTGCGTGGGGTTGGCGGCGTTGCCTTTCGTTGCTGGGTTCGATGCAACGGGCGTGCCTTCTTCGGAGAACGCTGCCGCGCCAACCACTTAGCGTTGGTGCTGCGCTCGCGTTAACGGGCGTTTTGCCCGGGTTGGGAGCAGGGAGGGGCGCTGGTGCACGATGTTCGTGCAGCGGGCGGG
>DAITMW010000052.1:18446-26267 GCA_036834945.1 Steroidobacteraceae bacterium | reverse complement strand
GAGCTTGCGCATTGGACTCGGGATCACATTCTCGATACCGAGTTGGCAGCCCACCAACTTCCTCGCCGCGTTCAGACGGGAAAGAAACCAGCAGACAGGCCGGAGCACTGGTAAGCACCTGCTGCTGGACTAACTGCCGTCGTCCTGTCTAGGCGATCTCGCTCCCAGCGGGGTCGAAGGTGCGGCCGTCGAAGAAGTGCTCGGCCTTCAGGTCCGCCTGCGGAATGTCGACGTCGAGTTGCGCGAGCGCGGAGCGGTAGAGGTCCGGCCGGTAGGTTGCACGAGCCGTCGCAGCGTATTCCGGCAGGTATTCGACTTGCCGCCACCGCACCATCTGCTCGTAGATCCAGATGGCGTGACTCACCCAAGGGAAGGTCGCCGAATGGCTCGCCGGTACAACAAACTCATTCAGTATCGTGGGCTCGGCATTCGGTTGCAGCGCCAGGTGCCCCATCAAGGCCCGATGCAAGAGGCCCGCCGAACAACCCACGTATCCGGGCTCGGATAGAAGCTTCGCTACTTCGGCGTGGTTCTCAGGCCGTTCAGTCCAGACCGCCGCGCGATAGACGGCACGGAGTAACCTGGCGAGTTGTTCCGGATAGCGCGAGGCCCATTCCGCGCGACACCCGAGAACCTTCTCGGGACTCAGCGGCCACAGCGCCGTGGTCGGTGTAACGATGGCTCCAACACCGGCATCCACGGCGACAGAGTTCCAAGGCTCACCCACGCAGAACCCGTCGATCTGCCCCACGCGCAACGCATCCGCGAGAAACGGTGGCGGAATCACCGCCAGTCGTACGTCGCGATCCGGGTCGATCCCCGCCGCGGCCAACCAGTAGCGCAGCTCGTAGTTGTGGCAGGAGAAGGGGTAGACCATTCCGAACGTGAGGGGCTCGAGTTGCTCCCGGGCGCGCGCCACGACGACACGCTTCAATGCCGCACTCGAGGCGAGCGTGAAATCCCCGGCGGCGGCACCTTGTCGGGCCATCTGCTCCCACAGCGATAGCGATACGGTGATTGCGTTACCACCGAGCCCTAGCGAGATGGGCGCGATGAGCGGTGCCTTCACATGACCAATGCCGAGCGTCGAGGCAATTGTCATAGGCGCCAGCATGTGAGCCGCGTCGAAATGCCCGACGATCACCCGGTCGCGGATGTTGGCCCACGAAGTCTCGCGAACGAGCCGCAGGTCCAAGCCTTCTTCAGCAGCGAAACCACGTTCGGCCGCGACAACGAGGCTTGCGCAGTCGAGCAGCGGGATGAAGCCAATGACTACCTTCATCGCAACAGACCCGCCGCCGTGATGACCGCCTGTGCGATTTCCACTACTCGTTTGTTATCACTCATCGCCGCCTTGCGTAACAGGGCATAAGCGTCGTCCTCGGTGAGGGCACGCTCTTTCATCAGAATACCTTTGGCACGCTCGATGACTTTGCGCTCATCGAGCGCCTGCCTGGCGCGTTCGAGCTCGTCGCGCAGGTCGTTGAACGCCTTGAAGCGGCTCACCGCCATGTCGACGACGGCCTTGACGCGCTCTTTTTTCAGGCCGTCGACGACGTAGGCGCCGACGCCCGATTCCACGGCGGCCTTGATCATGTCGGCATCAGAGCGATCGACGAACATCGCGACCGGCCGTCGCACCACCCGCGAGACCTGGAACATTTGTTCCAACACGTCGCGGTTCGGGTTTTCGAGGTCGATGCAGATGACGTCGGGGTCGGCGTCGACGATGCGCCGCAAAAGGTTCTGCATGTCACGGACGACCGTAACGGTTGTGTAGCCTGCTTCGCGCAGGCCTTCCTCGAGAATGGATGCCCGTGTCACATTCTGGTCGACCAGCAGAATGCGCAGGGGTGCCGTTTCACTCATGAAGTTGCATTCTGCAATGGCTGTGCCATTGCCGCGGGGCCGGGAATACCCAGCGCGCGCGAGGGTCCTGCACGAAATCTGTGCGCCCGCGTGCCCGCCTGCTCCGCAATCGATCAAAAAACCCCGGGTGAAACGACCGCGGTGGGCCCAAGTCCTTGGTGGGACAGGGCTAGCCAGGCTGGCACAGCGGTTGCAACCACCCAGACAGCAGAGCCAACACCGGTTCTGCTGGCAACGCCGCCGACTCGAGTATGCGCATACCCCCTCCGCGCATACCCAAGCCGGCGGCGTTTGTTTTTATATGGGCTGAAAGTCGCCTGCGGCGCTTTCAGCGGAGTTGAGCTCGCCACTCCGTTGCGGGGCGCGGGCAAAAAGCGTGGTTTTTGCCCGCTAGCGGGAAGGGTGAGCGACAGTATGAAAGTTGTGGTAGTTGGCAACGGCATGGTCGGACAGCGCTTCCTCGAGGCGTTGCCTCCGAATGCCGGAATCACGACCACCGTGATAGGCGAGGAGCCAAGGCCCGCCTACGATCGCGTGCAATTGTCCGCATTCTTCTCGGGCAAAACCGCAGCCGATCTATCACTCGTCAGCGCGGACTTCTTCGAGCGCAGCGGCATCACGGCACATCTAGCGGAACGCGTGATCGCCATCGATCGCGGCGCCAAGCGAGTACGAACCACCAGTGGCCGCGAACTCGAATACGACACCCTGGTCATTGCGACTGGCTCCTATCCGTTCGTACCGCCAATTCCGGGTCGGGACCGCCCGGGATGTCACGTCTACCGGACGATCGAGGACCTGGAGGCTATCAGCGCCAGTGCGCGTGCCGAAGGCGTCCGCACAGGAACCGTCATCGGCGGCGGCCTGTTAGGTCTGGAGGCGGCGAAAGCCCTCCTGGATCTCGGCCTCGAGACTCACGTGCTCGAATTCGCTCCGCGCCTCATGGCTCTCCAGGTTGATGACGGCGGCGGCGGAATGTTACGCCGCAAGATCGAAGCGCTCGGCGTACGCGTCCACACAGGCAAGAACACCCGCGACATCGTTGAAGGCGCGTCCGCACGTCACTGCATGAATTTCGCCGATGGCACCTCCCTGGAAACGGATGTCATCGTGTTTTCGGCGGGCATCAGGCCGCGTGATGACATCGCGCGCAGCGCTGGACTGACGGTAGGGGAGCGCGGCGGAATTGTGATCGACAACTCCTGCCGTACCTCGGATCCGGACATCTACGCGATCGGTGAATGCGCGCTCTGGCAAGGCAAGGTGTTTGGTCTGGTGGCGCCCGGCTATCAGATGGCACAGGTCGTAGCGGCGCAACTCACAAACGCGCGCGATGTCACCTTCACCGGCGCCGACATGAGCACGAAACTGAAGCTCCTCGGAGTGGATGTCGCATCGGTCGGCGATGCGCATGCCGCCACACCGGGCGCGCGCACGTATTCTTTCGTAGACGGTAAGCGCGATCTCTACAAGAAGCTCGTCGTCAATGAGGACGGCACGCGCCTGCTCGGCGCCGTGCTCGTGGGCGATACCGAAGCCTACGGCACGTGCCTCCAGACGATGTTGAATGGCCTTCCCCTGCCGGAATTTCCGGAAGAGCTGATCCTGCCGCAACGCTCCGGTTCGGCCGCGCCGGCGGGTAGTGGGCTGGCGGCCCTCCCCGCAGACGCGCAGATTTGCTCCTGCAACAACGTGAGCAAGGGCGCGATCTGCGCGGCCGTCGAGAACGGCTGTACTACGATCGGAGCGATCAAGAGCAAGACCAAGGCGGCCAGCTCCTGCGGCGGCTGTGCGTCGCTCGTGACCCAGATTCTGAAATCAGAGCTGAAGCGCAAGGGTGTAGCGGTCGACAATCACCTGTGCGAGCACTTCCCTTATTCGCGCCAACAACTGTTCCACCTGGTCAGGATTGGCAGCCTGAACAGTTTTGATGCCGTACTGGCCGCGCACGGTCATGGATTGGGTTGCGATATCTGCAAACCCGCCGTGGCTTCCATCCTGGCCTCGTGTTGGAACGGTTTCGTGTTGTCGCACGATCGCGCGGCCCTGCAGGATACCAACGACTATTTCCTGGCGAACATGCAGAAGGATGGCACCTATTCGGTGGTGCCGCGAGTGCCGGGAGGTGAGATCACGCCCGAGAAACTCATCGTCATTGGCGAGGTGGCGCGCAAATTCGGCTTGTACACGAAGATCACAGGCGGGCAGCGCATCGATCTGTTCGGCGCGCAGGTGCACCAGTTGCCGCTGATCTGGGCGGACCTCATCGCCGCGGGCTTCGAGTCGGGGCATGCCTACGGCAAAGCGATGCGCACCGTGAAGTCCTGCGTAGGCTCGACGTGGTGCCGGTACGGGGTGCAGGACAGTGTCGGTCTCGCCATAGAGATCGAGAATCGCTACAAGGGACTGCGCGCCCCCCACAAGATCAAACTCGCCGTGTCGGGTTGCACACGTGAATGTGCAGAAGCGCAGAGTAAGGACGTCGGGGTCATCGCGACCGAGAAGGGCTGGAATCTCTACGTCTGTGGCAATGGCGGCATGAAACCGCGGCACGCGGAACTGTTGGCCGGTGACCTCGATGAGCAGACGCTCATGCGCTATATCGATCGTTTCCTGATGTTCTACATCCGCACGGCAGATCGCCTGCAACGGACATCGACATGGCGCGACAACCTCGAGGGTGGTCTCGAATATCTGCGCGAGGTCGTGTGCGACGACAAGCTCGGTATCGCCGCGGAGCTCGAAGCCGACATGGCGCGCATCGTCTCCAGCTACGAGTGCGAGTGGAAGAAGGCGATTGAAGACACCACGACGCTGAAGCGCTTCCGCCATTTCATCAACAGTCCATCGGCGGACGACAACGTCGTATTCGTACAGGAGCGCGGCCAGATCCGGCCGGCCACAGCGGCCGAGCGCCGTAAACGGGAAGAGGTGGCAGTATGAGCATCAACACAAAGGCAGCGGCGGAGATCCCCACGGTTCAGGCCCGCAGTAGTGGGTGGGCGCCGGTTTGTGAGGTTGCCGAGCTGTGGTCCGGCATTGGCGTGTGTGCGTTGGTCAATGGACGGCAGGTTGCGATCTTCCGTATCGGTGACGCGCTCTACGCCCTCGACAATTTCGATCCCGCGAGTGGTGCGAATGTGCTGTCACGAGGCATCGTCGGCGACCTGAAGGGCGAATGCGTGGTTGCCTCGCCCCTCTATAAGCATCACTACAGCCTGGTTACGGGACGCTGTCTCGAGGACTCCGCGAAGTCCGTAAACGTCTACCCTGTGAGGGCGCTCGACGGCCGCGTCTGGGTGAACGCCGAGCCACAGCAGCAACAGGCGCCCGCCCGACGCCGAAGGCTCATTGTCATCGGCAACGGCATGGCCGGCATGCGAACCGTGGAGGAGCTCTTGGAGCTCGCCCCCGATGCCTATGAGATCACGGTATTCGGCGCCGAACCGCACACCAACTACAACCGCATTCTGTTATCACCGCTGCTGGCTGGCGACAAGAAGACATCGGAAATCTTTCTTCACACGCCTGAGTGGTACACCGAGCATGGGGTCAAGTTGCACTCAGGCGATCCGGTCGTTGCAATCGACCGCCGCCGGCGCGTCGTGCGCTCTCAGAGCGGAGTCGAGCTGCCCTATGACCGCCTGCTCATCGCGACTGGCTCGTCCCCGATCGTCCTGCCCATTCCAGGCAAGGATCTCGATGGTGTTGTGACGTTCCGCGACCTTGCCGACGTCGACGCCATGCTCGAGTCCGCGCGTCGCTACAAGACTGCGGTGGTGATCGGCGGTGGGTTGCTCGGACTGGAAGCCGCGAGCGCTCTACATCGTCGCGGAATGGACGTCACCGTGGTGCATCTATTCGATACCCTGATGGAGAGGCAACTCGACGCAGCGGCCGCGTCGCTGTTGCGGGCGTCTCTGGAAGAGAGAGGTATCAAGTTCCGCATGCCGGCGAAGACAGCCGCGATCGCAGGCGAGGAGAGAGTTCGCGCGGTACGCTTCGATGACGACACCGAGATCGGGGCGGACCTCGTCGTCATGGCCACGGGCGTGCGGCCTAACACCGAGCTCGCAACCCGCGCCGGGCTACGAAGTGAGCGTGGCATTCTCGTCGACGACACACTGCAAACCTACGACCCGAGCGTCTACGCCGTAGGGGAGTGTGTCCAACATCGGAACAGAACGTTCGGCCTGGTCGCACCGTTGTGGGAACAGGCGAGAGTGTGTGCGATGCACCTGGCCGAGGTCGGCGTTTCCCGTTACCGAGGAACCTTGCCCGCTACACAACTCAAGGTTGCGGGCATCGAGTTGTATTCGGCGGGAGACTTCACCGCCGGCGACGACACCGAAGCCCTCGTGATGCAGGATCATCGCAACGGTATCTACAAGCGCCTGGTGATCCAGAACAACCGTCTGCGGGGTGCCGTTCTCTACGGCGATGCGAGCCACGGCTCGTGGTATTTCGAGCTCATGTCCGCCGGCCAGGACATCGGCGCGATACGGGATCGATTGCTGTTCGGCCCGGAGCACGCCACCGCATGACGGCCACGGTCCGCACGACCTGTCCCTATTGCGGGGTTGGCTGCGGGGTTCTGGCTCGGCGCGCTGCCGACGGTGGCTCCGTCGAGATCGCGGGCGATCCGCAACATCCCGCGAACTTTGGCAGCCTGTGCTCGAAAGGCTCGGCGCTGGCCGACACGGTCGGCCTCGAAGAGCGCCTCCTGTATCCGCAGGTCTATGGCCAGCGGACGAGCTGGGACGACGCCCTCACACGGGTCGCGCAAAACTTCACTGACGTCATACAACGCCACGGTCCTGACGCAGTGGCGTTCTACGTTTCGGGCCAGCTCCTGACGGAGGACTACTACGTCGCCAACAAGCTGATGAAAGGCTTCATCGGCAGCGCCAATATCGATACCAACTCCAGGCTGTGCATGGCGTCCGCGGTAGCGGGACACCGTCGGGCGTTCGGCGCCGACCTGGTCCCCGGATGTTATGAGGATCTGACACTGGCGGACCTGGTCGTGCTCACCGGGTCGAATATGGCCTGGTGCCATCCGATCCTGTTCCAGCGCATTGTGCACGAAAAGGAGCGCCGTCCGGAGCTCAAGCTGGTCGTCATCGACCCGCGCCGCACCGCAACCGCCGAGATTGCCGACCTCCATCTGCCAGTGCGCTCCGGCTCGGACGTCCGCCTGTTCAACGGCCTGCTCACCTGGCTGCGGCGGCACGGCTTCGCGAATGCCGCATTTGTTACGGCGCACACCAACGGCGCCAACGACGCCCTGGATGTTGCCGAGGCTTCGGCGCCAGATGTGCAGACTGTCGCCCGCGCCTGCGGCATCGACCCCCAACGGATCGAACAGTTCTACCGGCTTTTCGCCGCCAATGAGCGAGCCATCACCGCCTTCTCACAAGGCGTGAACCAGTCTTCCGCCGGCACGGACAAGGTGAACAGCATCATCAACTGCCATCTGCTGACCGGCAGGATCGGGCGCGCCGGCATGGGTCCGTTGTCCCTCACCGGCCAGCCCAACGCCATGGGAGGAAGGGAAGTGGGTGGCATGGCCAACATGCTGGCCGCCCATATGAACCTGGATGACGCCGCGCATCGCGCCCTGGTACAGGAGTTCTGGCGCAGCCCGCGGATCGCGACCCGTCCGGGTCTCAAGGCCGTGGAGCTCTTCGAGGCCGTCCATGCAGGGAAGATCAAGGCCGTCTGGATCATGGCCACCAATCCGGTGGTGAGCTTGCCCGATGCCGACCGCGCACGCGCCGCGCTTCAGAAGTGCGACTTCGTGGCAGTGTCGGATTGCGTCGCACGCACCGATACGACTGCGCTTGCCCACGTCCTGCTTCCGGCCGCGGCGTGGGGTGAGAAAGACGGAACGGTCACGAATTCGGAGCGACGCATCTCGCGCCAGAGGGCCTTTCTGCCGTTGCCCGGTGA
>DAITMW010000052.1:0-18346 GCA_036834945.1 Steroidobacteraceae bacterium | reverse complement strand
CTGTTTGAGGATGGACGGTTCCAACACCCGGATGGCAAGGCGAGATTCATACCCACGCCGCCGACCGGACCGGGATCGGGAGCCGACGAGGAATTTCCCTTCATCCTCAACACCGGACGGATCCGGGACCAGTGGCACACCATGACCCGCACGAGCCGCTCACCACGACTGAACGAGCACCTGCCGGAGCCATTCGTCGATCTTCACGCTCAGGATGCACTTTCACTTGCGGTGCGCGAAGGCGAGCTGGCGCGGGTGACCACTGCGCGCGGATCCATGGTTGTACGCGTTCGTACGAGCGGCGAGATAACACGTGGCTGTGCGTTTGCTCCGATCCATTGGAGCGCCGACAACGCCTCGCAAGCCCGAGCCGGCGCGCTGGTAAGCCCCACCGTCGATCCGATCTCGGGCGAGCCTGAATTCAAGCACACACCGGCGCGGGTGGAGCCGTTTCCGGTGGAGTGGTATGGCTTCATATTGAGCCGCGCGCCGTTGTCGATTACGGATGTGACCTGGTGGACGGTGATCCGCGGCAAGGGATTCTGGCGCTACGAAATGGCGGGACGTGAGGTCCCGCGCGACTGGGCGGGTTGGATGCGACATCGGTTGGGTGCGCAGGAGACCGACTCCGACTACCTCGACTATCACGATGCCGCGGCAAGCAGTTACCGCGCAGCCCACCTGGTGAAGGACCGCCTCGCGGCGTGTCTCTACATCTCACGCCGTCCCGACCTGCCGGAGCGTACATGGCTCGCCGGGCTATTCGAGCGTGAGACGTTGAGCGCGCCGGACAGAGTCGGATTACTCGCCGGCCGTCCGCCCGGGGCTCGGGAAGACGCCGGGCCGCAGGTGTGCTCGTGCTTCGGGGTTGGCCGTAACACCTTGTGTCGGGCGATTGCCCAACATGGTCTCACAGACACCCGCCAGGTCGGCGCGCGACTGCGGGCAGGAACCAACTGCGGCTCGTGCCTCCCGGAGATCAGGAAGCTACTCGCGGAGCGAGCTCAGGCAGAGGCCGTCTGACTCCAACAACCCAGACCTCGACCCCTACGCCGCACCCTTCTCGCTGCCCGGTCGATGCAACAGCGAAATAGCCTCCGCGCGCCGGTGAATCCCCAGCTTCACGAGAATACTGTGAACATGATTCTTCACAGTCGGCAACTCGATACCGAGCGTGCGCGAGATCATCTTGTTGGACATGCCTTCCTGCACGAGCTTCAAGATCTGAGCCTCACGCGTCGTGAGCGAGCTATTGCCGCCGCGACCCGCCCGCTCCGTGGATAGTGCGGCGATGCGCCTGAACAGCGAGCCCGCGATCTTCGGCGAGCAGTGGACTTCGCCACGCGCCGCCGCCTTGATAGCTTCAACAACATCCTCGACAGACCCATCGCGCGTTACATAGCCCGCGATCCCGATCTGCACACAGCTCAATACCTGCGTCTCGTCCTCCGGCATCCCGAGCGCGACGATCTTGCTCGGGCCGCCGCGGGCGACTTCCTCAGCGACCGAAAACGCGCCCGTCATCGCCATGTCCAGCAATGCAACGTCCGCGCCGAGCCTGTGAGTCTGTTCAAGGGTCTCGGCCGCCGATCCGGCGTTGCCGACGAGCGTGAGCTCCGGGGATTCACGCAGTACCCTTTCCAACCCTTCGCGGTACAAGCGGATGTGACTCGCGACGAGAACGCGAATGCTCAACATGTGACACCCTCCCTGGGCGCCCACTGCGAGGCAAACGATCACGTAGAATGAGTCTTCTGTCAATACTGAGGGAACGAGCCCGGAAGACCCGTGGGCCAGACCGGAAGACCCATGGGCCAGCCCGGAGGACCCATGGGCCAGCCTAACGTCGCGGACCGGCTGTTTGTCCCGACAGTGAGCAGCGCGCCGCCGATGTCAGCGGACGTTGCCCGTGAGCCGCTTCAGCAAGGGCGTCAGAAGCAACATCGCAGTGCCCCCGAGCGCACCCCACCAGAAGATCCGCAGATACAGGGCCGGCAAGGACTCGAGGTTGCTCGAGTCATAATCGCCCGCGAGCTGCCCGGCGAGGTTGCCGCCGAGGGCCATGCTGAGGAACCACAGTCCCATCACCTGCCCGACGAACCGCTGCGGCGCGAGTTTCGTCATGGACGAAAGTCCGACGGGCGACAGGCACAGCTCGCCGAGCGAATGTAACAGGTAGGTGATCACCAGCCAGGTCGGCAGCACTTTCACGCCGGACATGACATGCAACGAGGCGAAGTACATCACGAAAAAGCCGGCGCCCATGAACAACAGTCCGAGCGCGAATTTCAGCGGCGCCGACAGGTCGCGCTGGCGCTTCCCGAGGGCCAGCCAGAGGGCCGCGAGAATGGGCGCGAAAATGATGACCAGCGCTGGATTGACTCCCTGCAGGACGCCTGCGGGGATATCGAGCCCGAACATATGCCGATCCGTGTAGCGGTCGGCAAAGAGATTGAACGAGGAGCCCATCTGCTCGTAACCCGCCCAGAAGGTCGCGCTGGCTGTGAAAAACGCGACCATGACCCACACGCGGTGACGCTCTTCCGCCGCCAGGCCTGCGAAAAAAATCAGATAGCCGAAGTAGGCCAGCGCCAATAACGACATCAGCCACGTGGCGGCGGTCCCTATGGCGTTGGCATCGACCTGCAACGAGCCGCTCATGGCCAGTCCCGTGACGACCATGATGGCCGCCGCCAGTACGATCACCGGGGTCCAGGAGCCCTTCCGGCTGTCCGCCTTTTCCACGCCACAGACTCCGAGGTAATAGCGGGTGGCGAGGAACTGGATGAGCCCGAACAGCATGCCGATCGCGGGAAGCGCGAATCCCGCATGCCAGCCGAAACGCTGGGCGAGGATGGGCACGAAGGTCGAGCCGAGAAACGACCCGGTGTTGATCCCCATGTAGAAGATCGAAAAGCCGGCGTCGCGCCGTGAGCCCCCTTCGGGGTACAGCTGCGCCACGATGGCACTGACGTTGGGTTTCAACAGACCGACGCCGAGCATGGCGACGAGCAGGCCGACGAAGAACATCGTCGCGGACCCGGAAGCCATGAGGGCGTTGCCGGTCATGATGAAGGCGCCACCGGCGATGACCGCGCGCTGTTGTCCGATCAGGCGGTCTGAGATCCACCCGCCGAACAAGCCGGAAAAGTAGCCGCCGGCGAGGTAGAGGCCATAGATCGAGCTGGCTGTCTTGTCCGACAGTCCAAGACCGCCTTTGGTCGCCGCGGCGGTCATGAAGAGGACCAGAATCGCGCGCGCGCCGTAGTAGCTGAAGCGCTCCCACATCTCCGTGAGGAAGAGTGTGGCGAGGCCGCGTGGCTGGCCGAAAATCTGTTTGGCTTCAGGCGTGGAGGCGACGGCGGTGTCTACGGCCTGATTCATCAGGTCTGGAGCTCTTTCCGTTCAGATTCGTTGCGCTTCATGCGTTGCAGGATGCGCGCCATGATCAATCCGCCTTCAAAGAGAAGGTACATCGGAATGGCCATGATGGATTGGGAAACCGCATCGGGAGGGGTGAGGAGCGCGGCGAAAATGAACACTCCGAGCAGCACGTAGCCGCGGTTTTCCCGGAGTTTCTCGAGCCTCACGATGCCGGTGATGACGAGCAGCACCACGGCCACCGGGACCTCGAATGCGGCGCCGAACGCGAAAAACATGACCAGCACGAAATCCAGGTAGCTGTTGATGTCCGTCATCATCGACACGCCCTTGGGGGTCGTGCTGGCGAAGAAGGCGAACATCACCGGAAAGACGAAGAAGTAGGCGAACAGCACGCCGACGTAGAACAGCAGGATGGCGGAGACGAGCAACGGCACCGCGAAGCGCTTCTCGTGCCGGTACAGCCCCGGAGCAACAAATGCCCACAGCTGGTACAGGATCCAGGGCATCGCGATGAACGCGGCAATGAAGAACGACAGCTTGAAGGGCGTCGTGAAGGGCGACATCACGCTGGTAGCGATCAGGTGAGTGCCCGCCGGCAGCTTTTCCTGCAATGGCTGCGAGACGTACGAGAAGATGTCGTTCGAGTACATCATGCACGGCACGAAGCACAGCGCGACGCCGATCAGGGCCTTGATGATCCGATCACGCAACTCCAACAGGTGCGAGATCAGCGTGCCCTCGGCCAATTTTTCCGGTTCGTCGCTCATCAGTTGCCGTGGTTGTCGGTCCCGGGGGTGTTATCCCGGGGGCGGCGGTGAGCATACCCCTCGTCCGGGGCGGCGCGCTGCTCGCCCGACGTCTCTGCCTGAGGCTGGGCTGCTGCGACGTTGGCTTCGGAAGGGGTTCGAGACTCGAATGCAAATTGAGATTGGGCCGGGGACGCGCCATGCCCGCTCGCGTCCGACGCGACGGGAGGCGCTTGCGGGGACTCGCTCGAGCTCGAGTCAGCTGCGTTAGATGTCGCGCTAGGCTCCTCGGCCGCGCCGTTGGACGTGTGCGGATTCGCGCCGTACTCATTCGTCGGGTGCGCATGAGAGAAGGTGTCGGCGCGGAAGTCCGCCGGGTCCGGACCGGTGTAGCCGGAGCCACTGGCGGAGGCCTCGCCGCCTTGCGACTGCTGCGCATCGTGCGGCTGCGCTCCGGCCTGACCGGCGCCACTTGAATGCTCGCCCTGGGCACTGCCTTCCCACGGTGTTCCGCTCGGTGGCGTGCTCGTCGAGCCGGCGGCGCTCGATCCTTCCGGCGTCTGCTGGCCCGACACGGCATCAGCCGTGGTCGTGGTCTTCGGCTTCTGCTCGCGCGACTTGCGTACTTCCTCGAGGTTGACCTCCTCCTCGAGCTGCTCCCTGAACTGGCGCGCCATGGCGCGAGCGCGCCCGATCCAGCGGCCGACCTGGCTCGCCAAACGAGGCAGCTTTTCCGGTCCCAGCACTACCAGTGCTATGACGAAAATCAGCAAAACCTCAGAGAAGCCGATGTCGAACATGCCGCTCGATCAGATGTTTTTTGCAGCGCGGTGCGCCGCGTCTAATAGGATGAGTTTACGCGGCTCGCGCGTCAGGCGCTTCGGCCCGACCGCGAGCGGCGCACGAGAAAATTCAGGCAGGGCGATCCGTCGTCTTCGCCTGTCCCTCGCGGTTCTGGTTCTTGGCGACCTCGGGGAACTCCGCGTCCGCGCCGTCCGAGCGGATCTGCTTCGGAGGTGTATTGTTCTCCTCGTTTTCCCCTTCGTTCATCGCCTTCTTGAAGCCCCTGACGGCATGCCCGAGATCGGAGCCCACGGTCCGAAGCTTCTTTGCGCCAAATACCACGAGGCAGACGAGCAGAATAATCAGCAGCTCGCGCATCCCGATGCCCATAATCGTCGACTCCCGCTCTAGCTTTAAGCTCTATGCGTGCCAAATAATTTCAATCATAGGACAAAAGAGCCGGCCGGGCGCGGAAAGTTCGCCCCTGAGGATGGGCGGTCACGCTGCGGGCATGGATGTTTCCAGCCAAAATGTGACGGGCCCATCATTTGTCAGCGAGACCTGCATGTCGGCGCCAAATTTCCCCGCGGCCACAGGCACTTGCGTAGCCCTGGCCTTGGCCAGGAGGTAGTCGAAAAGCCCACGGGCGACCTCGGGCGGAGCAGCGGTGCTGAAGCCGGCCCGCGTGCCTTTCTGCGTCTCCGCGGCAAGGGTGAATTGCGGCACGAGCAGCAGCGCGCCCTGCGGGATCTCTCTCAAAGAGAGGTTCATCCTGCCGTGGGCATCCGGGAAAATCCGATAGCTGAGCAAGCGCTCCAATAGCCGGTCCGCGGCCGCCTGATCATCACCTCTTCTGACGCCGATGAGCGCGAGGATGCCGCGCTCGATCGCACCTATGACCTCACCGTTCACGCGGACGTCCGCATGTGTCACGCGCTGGATCAACCCGATCATGCGGCCCTGTACCTCGTGTGCTCGTGTGGCATTTAAAAGTGCGAGTCCGTAAGATTCGGGGCCATTTTGCGTGGGGTCGGAAATGAAGATGATGGTGTCGTCGGGAGTGCGTTCGATCTGGATGGCCGTGGCGCTGGCTTGCGCCTCATTCGCGAGCACCACTGTGCCCGCGCAGGATCAGCCACTGCAAGGCGATGCGAAGCGCGGCAAGGCGATCTCTTATACCTGCCTCGGCTGCCACGGCATCGAGGGTTACAAGAACGCTTACCCGATGTACAGCGTGCCGAAGCTCGAGGGGCAACATCCCGAGTACCTCAGCGCCGCACTTCAGGCTTACCGTAGCGGCGATCGCGCGCACATGACCATGCACGATCAGGCCTCGACGCTCTCCGATCAGGACATCGCCGACATCGCGACCTACTTCGCCGGCAAGCCACTGGTCTCCCAGGGCAAGCCGAGCACCCCGCCCCAGGCGGCCACGCTCTGCGTGTCATGCCACGGACAGGATGGTGTCGCCATCGCGCCGGCGTATCCGAGTCTCGCCGGGCAACACGAGGACTACATCGCCCGCGCCCTCGAGGAGTACAAGAAGGGCGGCCGCAAGAACCCGATCATGAAAGGCTTCGCCGCCACGTTGAAAGACGAGGACATCGAGATCATCGCGAAGTATTTCTCGCAGAAGCAGCAGCCCACACTGTCGACGGAAAGCCGTCCGTACACGGCCTTCTCCGGCAAGCAGGAGTGAGCTGAGAATCGACACCGGCCCCCATCCCAGGGGGGCCGGTTCATTTTCAGTGCGCGAGTTTGTTCAGGAACATCGCGGCCGTCTGCAAGTAGACATCGGTGTTCGCCTTACGGCGAAACCCATGCCCCTCATCCTTCGCCGCCAGGTACCAGACCTCACCGCCCTTCGAGCGGATGCGATACACCATCTGTTGGGCTTCGGTCGACGGAACACGCGGGTCGTTGAGCCCTTGCACGACGAGCAACGGCCGGCGGATCTGCGCCGCGTTGTTCAGCGGCGAGATACGAGTCAGGAAGCTCCGCATTTTTGGCTCCCGCTCATCGCCATACTCCTCGCGTCGCAGATCGCGGCGATACAGCGGCGCGCTGCCCAGGTAGCTGACGAAGTTGCTGATGCCGCTGATATCGATGCCACCGCGCAGGCGATCGCTGTAGGCGGCCAGCGACGCGAGCGCCATGTATCCGCCGTACGAGCCACCCATCACCGCAACATGATCACGATCGAACGCCGGCTGCAGTCCGATCCAGAACAACAGTGAGCCGATGTCCCTGACCGCATCCTCACGCAACACGCCGTCATCGAGCCGCAGAAAGGCTTTGCCGTACCCGGATGAGCCCCGCACGTTCGGCGCGATCACCGCGTAGCCGAGCTCGTTGACCAGGAATTGGATGAACGGATCCCAGTGCGGCCGGTATTGCCACTCCGGCCCGTCGTGGAGGTCGATCACCACGGGGCAGGCACCGGCCGAGCGTGGGCGGTACACGTAGGCGGAAATCATGCGTTGCTTGCCGCTGACGCGGTCCCAGGTGGGATAGCGGATGAGCTCCGCCGAGGCCAGCGTGTTGACATCGAGAGGACCGATCTCACTCTTCGTCCAACGCTCGATCGCGCTCTTTCCCAGGTCATAAACGAATACGTCGCGGGGTGCCTGCGCCGAATCCGCGGACAGGGCCAGCCGCTTGCCGGTGCGATCGAACCGGATGTTAGAGATCTGTCCGTCGGGGATGCCTGGAGGTGTCAGCTCGATTCTCTGCACAGTGTCGAGCACGGTCAGGCGGCTGTGGCCGTCTTCATTCACCACGTAGGCAATGTAGCGCCCATCGCCGCTGACATCGAAGTCCTCGATATCCCATTGCAGATCGGGACTGACCTTGCGCTCTTCGTGGGTCACGGGATCGATGTAGTGGAGCTGCGCGAATTCACTGTCAGCGTCGGTAATGAGGTAGATGCCGCGCCCGTCGGGAGCGAATTTCGCCGAGCGGATGCCGATCTTGCGCCCGCTCGGGTCAACCGCGGTAACAGCGCCCGTGGCGACGTCGGCGATGTAGAGATAACTCTCGTTGACGGAGACGTATTTCCACAACAGTAGTTTGCTGTCGTCGGCGGACCAGTCGAGCGGGTACCAGGTGTCCTGTTGACCCCCGACGACGAGCCGCGGCGCCGTGGCAGTGCTGATGTCCGCCACATACACGTCGTAGCTCATGTTGTCGCGCTCGTTTCCGGAGAACGCGACCCGCTTGCCGTCATGAGCCCATGTCGGCGTACTGTGCAGGAAGTTCCCCTTCGTGAGTTGACGTACGGAGCCGTCCCCCGCCGTGTAGAAAACCTGGGCGTTCTCATCGCCGCCCTGGTCCTTCAGAAACACGAAGCCGTTGCCCGAGCTTGTGCGCGGCGCACGCGCGACGCTGACGGGCTCCGGGGAGAAAGTGAGCTGCTCGCGCATTCCCAATGGGGCGCTGACCCGGTGGACCTGCTCGACCTCGCCGAAACGGGTGGCGACCAGCATGCTCCCGTCAGGCAGCCAGTCCAGAAAGCTCGCCTGGCGCGAGTGCTGATAGCGCTCGAGGCGCGCGGCCATTGCCGCGTCCGGGGCGGGCACGCCCTCCAGAATCAGGTTGCCGCGCTCCTGGTGCGACGGCAGACCCGGAGGCTGCTGTGCCTGGGCAGCGGCTGCGGATAAAAGGAGGTACGCGGGCAACAGGGTGGTGAGCACCCTGGGAAGATTCAGATTGGCGAGCATATGCATACCGTAGCGTACAACGTTACGATGTGTATACGCGTGCGGCGTTCACAGACACGATTCATGACCCCCAAACTATTCCATCATCCTCATGGCATCACCGCGGTCGATACCGAGTATCTGCACCCGGGTCATGCCGCCTCGCACATCATTCAGGACGCAGGCCGTGCGGCCTTCGTCGATGTCGGCACAAATTACTCGGTACCCCACCTGCTCGACGCCCTCGACGTGCTCGGGATCGAGCGGTCGGCGGTTGACTACATCTTTCTGACACACGTGCACCTCGATCATGCTGGCGGTGCTGGCCTGCTGCTCCAGGCGCTGCCCAACGCGCGCGCTGTTCTTCACCCGCGTGGCGCTCCGCACATGAGCGAGCCCGACAAGCTCATCGCCGGCTCGAAGGCCGTGTATGGCGAAGAGCGGTTCAACAGGTTGTATGGAGCACTGGTGCCGATTCCCACCGGGCGTATCCAGGTTACGCCGGATGGCGCGAAGTACCGGCTCGGCGGCCGAGAGCTGGAGACCATACACACCCCCGGACATGCCATGCATCACTACACGTTGGTCGATGCCGCGCATGCGAGTATTTTTTCAGGCGATACCTTCGGCATCTCCTATCGGGAAATGGATTCCGCGCGCGGCGCGTTCATCTTCCCGGCGACCACGCCTACGCAATTCGATCCGGACCAACTCGTCGCCTCCATCGATCGGATGATGTCGTATCAACCCGAGTCGATCTACCTGATGCATTTCAGTCGCGTCACGAACCTGCCGCCCCTGGCGCGGACGCTGAAGGACCAGATCGGTGAGTTCGTGCGCATCGCCGAGCGCCACGCGAACGCCCAGGATCGTTACGGCGCCATCAAGGCCGACATGCTGGGCATGTGGCTCGAGCGCGCGCATGCCCATGGCGCGCCGCTTACCGATGCCGAGATCGGCGAGCTCTTGCAAGGCGACCTCGATCTCAACGCACAGGGCCTCATCGCCTGGCTCGACCGCCGCAAACGGAGTTAGCCAACATGACCTCGTCGTTCAAAGCCTTCCGCATTCACGAGCAGGACAAGAAGATCGTGGCGCGCTTCGAGCAGCTCACGCTCGAGGATCTTGCCGAGGGTGAGGTGGTCATCCGGGTTGCCTACTCGGACATCAATTACAAGGATGCGTTGGCGGCGACGGGGGCGGGAAAGATTCTGCGCCGCTATCCGCTCGTGGGCGGCATCGACCTGGCCGGCGTGGTCGAGTCGTCCTCGGACCCGCGTTACAAGGAAGGCGATAGTGTGCTCGTGACGGGTAACGCTCTGTCCGAGACGCACGATGGCGGTTACTCAGAATACGCGCGCGTGAAGGGCGACTGGGTGATCCCGATGCCACCGGGGCTCGACGAGTTCACCGCCATGGCGCTCGGCACGGCCGGTTTCACGGCGGCTCTCGCCATCCATCGCATGGAGCACAACGGGCAGACGCCCGAGAAAGGTCCCATTGCCGTCACCGGCGCGACCGGAGGTGTTGGTAGCCTCGCGATCGACATGCTCACCGCGCGCGGTTATGAAGTCGTCGCCATCAGCGGTAAGGCGTCCTCCACCGACTATCTGCGCTCTCTGGGAGCTGCGCGGATTCTGCCCCGCCAGGAGATCAACTACGGCACGAGACCCTTGGAGACTGTGCAGTTCGCCGGCGCGGTGGACAACGTCGGCGGCGACATGCTGACGTGGTTGACCCGAACCGTCGACTTCTGGGGCAACATCGCCAGCATCGGGCTCGCCGGTAGCGCCGAGCTCAAGACGACCGTCATGCCGTTCATTCTGCGGGCAGTGAGCCTGCTCGGCATCAATACCTCCACGACGCCGCGCGACGTGCGCCTGGCGGTGTGGAAGCGGATCGCGACGGACCTGCGGCCCCGGCATCTCGATCGCATCGTGACTCGGACCGTGATGTTCGATGAGCTGCCCAGGGAGTTCCCGGCCTATATCCAAGGTGGCGTCGTGGGGCGGACCGTTGTGAAAATTCGCCGCTGAAAGCTCGGAGTCTCCGCAAGTTCTTCCGAAGGGTAAGGGATCCTACCGGCGAGTAGGTTTCGCGGTATCGCCCCTGTCCGTGGTGAGCCGACGCGTATAGAATGCGTCGTCCCCTCGGAGGTCCCATGTCTGAACGATTGATCAGCGCCGGCGCGCGTCTGCGCGCGGCTGTCGAGGCGGAGCGTCCCCTGCAGATCGTCGGGACGATCAACGCCTACTCGGCCCTGCTCGCCGAGCAAAGTGGTTTTCGGGCGATCTATGTGTCGGGCGCCGGCGTGGCCAATGCCTCGTTCGGATTGCCGGATCTCGGCATGACCTCACTTAACGATGTCTGCGAGGACGTGCGCCGCATCACGTCGGCTTGCGAGCTGCCGTTGCTAGTGGACGCGGACACGGGCTGGGGCGGGGCCTTCAATATCGCCAAAACCTGCAAGGACCTCATCAAATCCGGCGCGGCCGGCATGCACCTGGAGGACCAGGTCCAAGCCAAGCGGTGCGGCCACCGTCCCGGCAAAGCACTGGTTGCCGCGGACGAGATGTGCGACCGCCTCAAGGCTGCTGTGGATGGCCGTACAGATCCTTCGTTCGTCATCATGGCGCGAACGGATGCGCACGCGGTCGAAGGGCAGAAGGCGGCGCTCGAGCGCGCGCAGGCGTATGTCGAGGCCGGTGCGGACATGATCTTCGCGGAGGCCCTGACGACTCTCGAGGAATATCGGCAATTCACGAGCACCATCCGTGTGCCCGTTCTCGCCAATCTCACCGAATTCGGCAAGACACCGTTCTTCACTACGACAGAGCTCGCCTCCGTAGGCGTGCGTCTGGTGTTGTATCCCCTGTCCGCGTTCCGCGCGATGAGCAAAGCGGCGCTGGCCGTCTACACGGCCTTGCGCAAGGACGGCACGCAAAAGAATGTCGTCGAGCTGATGCAGACACGCACGGAGCTGTACGACGTCCTCGGATATAACGAGTACGAGCGCAAGCTCGATGAGCTCTTTGGAAGCGGCAAAACCTGAGAAGGCAGTCATGAGCGAAAAGGCCACCAGCACACAGTCCGACAACCTCCCCTCTGCCTTCAAACCGAAGAAGTCCGTGGCACTCTCGGGAGTGCCCGCCGGCAACACGGCCCTGTGCACGGTAGGTCGTACCGGTAACGACCTCCACTATCGCGGATATGACATCCTCGAGATCGCCACGACCTGCGAATTCGAGGAAATCGCCTATCTGTTGATCTACGGGAAGCTGCCGACGCGAGCAGAGCTCACCGCTTACAAGACGAAGCTGAAATCACTGCGCGGCTTGCCGACGACCGTACGCGCCGCGTTGGAAGCCCTGCCTGCTGCGTCGCATCCGATGGACGTGCTGCGCACAGGCGTTTCGGTATTGGGCTGCGCGCTCCCGGAGAAGGATGATCACGGAGTTGCGGGCGCACGTGACATCGCCGACAAGCTGATCGCCTCGCTCGGCTCCATGCTGGCGTACTGGTACCACTACAGCCACAACGGGCAGCACATCTTCGTCGAGACGGAGGACGACTCCGTCGGCGGACACTTCCTGCATCTGCTGCACCGTAAGCCACCGTCCGAGGCATGGGTTCGCGCGATGCACACCTCGCTCAACCTTTACGCCGAGCACGAATTCAACGCGTCGACGTTCGCGGCACGTGTAATCGCGGGTACGGGCGCGGACATCTACTCGTGCATCACGGGAGCAATCGGCGCTCTCCGAGGCCCGAAGCACGGCGGCGCGAACGAAGTGGCCTTCGAGATCCAGAAACGTTACGACACGCCCGATGAGGCGGAGAAGGATATCCGCGCGCGTGTTGCTAACAAGGAGGTCATCATCGGCTTCGGCCATCCGGTGTACACCGTGTCCGATCCCCGCAACCAGATCATCAAGGGCGTGGCGCGCAAGCTGTCGCAGGACGCCGGCGATATGAAGATGTTCGCCATCGCCGATCGCATCGAGTCGGTCATGATGGAAGTGAAGAAAATGTTTCCGAACCTCGACTGGTTCTCGGCCGTCTCCTACCACCTCATGGGCGTGCCGACCTCGATGTTTACGCCATTGTTCGTCATCGCGCGCATGACCGGATGGGCCGCGCACGTGCTGGAGCAGCGTAGCGACGGAAAGATCATCCGTCCCTCGGCCAATTACGTCGGCCCTGAGAACCTGAAATTCGTCCCGATCGAGAAGCGAGTCTGAGCACCGCCATGTCCGCACACGATTACAAGTCCGCCAAGCGCCCCGACCCCGATGCCGCACTCGTCGCCATCGCCGAATACGCCAAAAACTACAGCATCAACAGCGCGCAAGCCTACGAGACCGCCCGCTACTGTTTGATGGACACGCTGGCCTGCGGATTTCTGGCACTGAAATACCCGGCCTGCACGAAGCTCCTCGGACCCGTGGTCCCCGGCGCAACGATGTCAGGCGGCGCGCGTGTCCCCGGCTTGTCCTACGAGCTCGACCCGGTGCAGGCAGCCTTCAACATCGGCGCCATGATCCGCTGGCTCGACTTCAACGACACCTGGCTCGCCGCCGAATGGGGCCACCCGTCCGACAACCTCGGCGGCATTCTCGCGGTCGCGGACTACCTCGCCCGCAAGGCCGTGATGGAGGGAAAGAATCCACCCACGGTTCGTGACGTCCTGACCGGCATGATCAAGGCACACGAGATCCAGGGCGTCCTGGCCCTCGAAAACAGCTTCAACCGCGTCGGCCTCGACCACGTCATTCTCGTCCGCGTGGCATCCACCGCTGTCGTCACAGCGATGTTGGGTGGCAGCGTTGAACAGATTGTGAACGCCGTTTCCAACGCCTGGATCGACGGCGGCGCCCTGAGAACCTACCGTCACGCTCCTAACACCGGTTCCCGCAAGAGCTGGGCGGCAGGCGACGCGACGAGCCGCGCCGTCCGTCATGCCCTCATCTCACTCACCGGAGAGATGGGCTACCCCTCGGCTTTGAGCGCCAAGACCTGGGGCTTCTATGACGTGCTCTTCAAGAGCAAACCCTTCTCCCTTCCGCAGCCCGGAGGACCCATGGGCCAGCCCTTCAGCAGCTACGTGATGGAGAACGTCCTCTTCAAAATCTCCTTCCCCGCCGAATTCCACGCGCAAACGGCCGTGGAAGCCGCGATGACCCTGCACCCGTCGGTGAAGGATCGCGTGAACGACATCGAGCGCATTGTGATCGAAACGCAGGAACCCGGCGTCCGCATCATCGACAAGACGGGCCCGCTGGCGAACCCCGCCGACCGCGACCACACCATTCAATACATGGTTGCGATCCCGCTCCTCTTCGGCCGCCTCACCGCCGAGGACTACGAAGACAAGGTCGCCGCCGATCCTCGCATCGACGCTCTCCGCGCGAAGATGGAGGTTCGCGAGAACCCAACCTTCACGCAGGAATATTACGCCGCCGACAAGCGCTACATCGGCAATGCCGTGCAGGTCTTCTTCAAGGACGGCACCTCGACCAATCGCATCCAGGTGGACTACCCGATCGGCCACCGCAAGCGCCGCGCCGAAGGCATGCCCGTGTTGGTGAAGAAGTTCGAAGCCTCCGTCGATGCCCACTTCTCCCCCAAGCAGGCCGAGAAGATCAAAGCGCTCTTCGCCAAGCGCGAGCAACTCGACTCGATGCCGGTCAACGAGCTGATGGCCGCCCTCGTGACCAACGGCGCCGCGAAGTAGGCGAAAAGCCATCGATCGGGGGGGCGGGCTCAACCCCGCCCCTCATCCACACGCTCCCCTCCTAAGCACCCAATCGCAATGGCTGCGGAAACGCGCGCCTCAGTCATATGCTCGATTAATCGATCTCTATCGCCTTAGTATTCGATTAAACGAACATGAAGGTCACGCAATCCGCAGCCCTGGGCTCGAACCTGGCCGCTGAAGCGCAGAGGCTGGGGGCGCTCCTGGCACGCTTGAGGATTGCCTGTGGGGTAAAACAGGACCAGGCAGCCTTACGAGCAGGACTCTCACGGAACACGGCCTACCGAATGGAAAAAGGTGACCCGGGTATCGCCATCGGCCAGGTCCTTCGCTATCTCGATGCCATAGCACCGGGCAAAACGCTGTTGCAGCTACTCACCGAATCGGACCCCGCCTTGGCCGCTCTGAGCGCGCAAGAACGACGGCAACGGGCTCGGGACCTATCGAAGCGCCAGCTCGAAGAGATCGACTTCTAACGTGGCCGCGATCGAACGGAAGCTGGTTGTCTTCGCCTACCTCGACACCGATTGGGTGCCTTGCGGCCAGCTCACCCTGACCGAGGACGGAGCAAACCTGCGCGCCTCGACTTTCTCGTATGGCTTGCGATACCTGGAGCGTCCAGGAGCGCTCGAAGTGGATCCAGTGAGCTTGAGCCTTGGAGACAAGAGCGCGGTGCGCGGCAAAGCCCTCTTCCCGCCTGACAACCTGCCCTCGTTCGGTGGGATCAGGGATGCGGCGCCGGATGCCTGGGGTCGTCGTGTGATCGAGTCTCGATTGAAGGCACCCGCAGGTCCCGCACGACCAGATAACGAAGGTCGCGCCGGCGTTTCGCCACATTGACGATGTCTCGACTGCGGCCTTGCGAAAACGGATTTCCTGACGCCTTCAAAACAGCTCGAGTGGTACGGAGTTAGCTGCCGATGCCCGGTGGGCGTGTCGCATAAAAAAGGGCAGGCGGTGATGTCCCGCCTGCCCCAGCTCTTGCTCCAACTTCTCCGAAACTTACCCGACGCGCACCGGCACGAAGATCTGAGCATCCCCGCGCTTCACCAGCAACGCGATGTGCCCCTTGGACTTCTCCACGGCATTGCGCAGGTCATCAACACTCGTCACCGGAGCTCCGTTGGCCGCGAGGACCACGTCGCCAGGCTGTAGACCGGCCGCGAGAGCAGGGCCCGTCGCCTTCTCGACGATGACGCCGTTCTGGGTGTTCGCCTGCTGCTTCTCCTCACCCGTCAGCGGCCGGACCGCAAGCCCGAGCTTGCCTCCGTTGGCGCCCTTCGGCCCCTTGTTGGAAGCCGTACGCGTATCCTCCATCGCCCCGAGCTTCACGCTCATGTTGCGCGTGGCGTGATCGCGCCAGACCTCCAGGTTGACTGTCGCGCCAGGATTCAACATGGCGATCGCAGCCGGCAGCTCCGTAGCACTCGTGCCCTGGCCATTGATCTTCAGGATCACGTCGCCGGGCTGAATGCCAGCCTGGGCTGCCGCGCCACCTTTCTCAACACTGGAGACCACCGCGCCCTCGGGCTGCGGCAGGCCGAAGGAGTCGGCCAGCCCCTGGTTGACGTCCTGGATCACCACACCGAGCTTGCCACGCGACACATGTCCGGTGGTCTCGAGCTGGTTGCTCACCCGCAGAGCGACGTCGATCGGGATCGAGAACGACACGCCCATGAAGCCACCGGAGCGGCTGTAGATCTGTGAGTTGATTCCAACGACCTCACCGCGCATGTTGAACAGCGGGCCACCGGAGTTGCCCGGGTTGATCGGCACGTCCGTCTGAATGAACGGGATGTAGCCGGAGTCGGGCAGAGTACGGCCTTTCGCGCTCACGATACCGGCCGTCGCGCTGTTCTCGAATCCGAACGGCGCGCCGATCGCGAGCACCCACTCACCGACTCTCAGGTTGTGTGAGTCGCCGAGCTTCACTGTCGGAAGGTCCTTGGCATTGATCTTGATCACGGCCACGTCGCTTTTCGTATCGATGCCGATGACCTTCGCCGTGTATTCGCGGCGATCCGTCAAGCGCACCGTGACCTCACTCGCACCGTTGACGACGTGAGCGTTGGTCAGGATGTAACCGTCAGGACGGATGATGAAGCCCGAGCCTTCGCCGCGAGTGGGCGCCTGCTGGGGCATGCGCGGAATACCGCGGAAGAACGGCGCAAAGGGGCTGTTGGGTCCGAACGGGTTGGCGTTACCGCCGCCACTGCCGTCGTCATCATCGTCGTCGCCTTGCTCATCGGACACCGGCACCTTGCTGACGACCGCAATGTTGACGACAGCGGAGCCGTACTTCTGCACCATGCTGCTGAAGTCAGGCAGAACAGCCTGCGGATTGCCGGTTGCCGGGGCGGTCGTGACAGGTCCAACCGCCGCGGCCGGAGCCGGTGCGGTCGCCGCGGCGCCCGGGGTTGCGCCGACGGCATACAAAACACTCATCGGCGCCGCGACCACCGCCGCGCCGATCAAAGCCGCTGCCACCGGCTTCCGGATCAGGGTTCTCAGACTCATCTTCACTACTCCAACCAATTCAGGTCACAGGGGGTTATGACATGCTGCGTAAGGTAGGGGCGCAGCCTTAAGTGATACTTAAGGCCCGGCGACCCGCCCCGCGATAGCCTATAACTCTCTGATTTTGTTTTAAATTATGACCCGGAGGACCGGTCCGCCGGGAACAGCACGCTGACGGCCAACCCTTTGCCGTCCGGGCCTGAATCCAGCTTGAGCGTGGCTTTGTGGGCGTCGGCGATGGCTTTGACGATAGCCATGCCGAGACCGCTGCCCGGTGGTGAAGTCCCTGGCTGGCGGTAGAAGCGATCGAGAACGCGCGTGCGTTCTTCGGGGGGGATGCCGGGGCCATTGTCGACCACCCGCAGAGCGACTTTCGGACTTGCGAGGTGTTGGGCAATCCTGGACGCCGGCGCGAGCGCTCGCCCCGCCGCGGGCTCATCCGGGGAGGCGGGTTGCAGGCGCTCCACGAACACGTCGACGCGACCGCCTTCGGGTGTGTAACGCACCGCGTTGTCGACCAGATTTCGGATCAGAGTGCGTAGCGCGTCGGGATCTCCGAGCACGACAGCCGATTCCGAGTTGGAAATGCCGAGGTCAATGTGTTTGGCGTCGGCGAACGGGACCAGCTCCGCGACCACGTCACGTACGAGGTCAGCGAGTGGTACTTGCACATGCCCCGGCTCGGTGCGCGGTCCCTGCCGGGCGAAGGAGAGCATTTGCTCGACCAACCGAATCGCTCGCTGCACGCCGGCCGAGAGCTTTTCCATGGCGTCATTGCGTTCCGCTTCGTTCGCGGCGCGTGTCAGTGCCCCTACCTGCAGATGGAGAGCGGTAAGCGGCGTACGGAGTTCGTGCGCGGCATCCGCCATGAACGCACGTTCGCGAGTGAGGGCGGCATCGAGGCGTACAAGCAACTCGTTGAGCGCGCTCACGAGCGGCGTCACCTCATCCGGCAGACGTTCGTTTGGAAGAGGATCCAACGCCTCAACGCGCCGGGCCTTCACGAGGCTCGTCAGGCGCTGCAGGGGCTGCAAGGCACTTCCGACAGCCCACCAGATCAGAAACCCCAACACGGGCAAAAGCAGCGCGAAAGGCCGAAGCGTTTTGACTGCAAGGTCCGCGGCTTGCCGCTCGCGAACACGCATAGGCTGGGCGACCTGAATGACCTTCGTCAGCGCCTGGGTCCCAAATACCCGCCATAAACCTTCTGGAGACGACACAGTTGAAAATCCCAGTGTCGTGACCTCGGGAAGCGCGCTGTGAGGCTGCGATAGGTAGACCCGAACACCGTCCAGACTCCAGACCTGAACCACGAAATCGTAGGAAGCGTCGCTGGCCGGAAGTCGTGGCGAGAGCGAGTATTCGACGGGCTCGTCTCTAAGGACGAGAGCCGTCTGGCGCAAGTGATAGTCGAAAAACGCGTCCGCCTCCGCGAGAGCATTGCGATAGACGATCCAACCGCC
>DAITMW010000051.1:10684-29595 GCA_036834945.1 Steroidobacteraceae bacterium | reverse complement strand
TGCGGATGCGACCAAACAGGTCCGGCTCCCAGGAAACATCCAGCGGCGCCTGGAATTCGTTGAAGGTGCTGCCTGATTTGCCGCCAAAGCCGCCGCCGGCACTTCCGCCCCCGCCGGTGTTGAGGGCCGCGGCGTTACCAAGGGCGTCCGATGTATGCGTCCTCGTCGCCCCGGGGCTGGTCGACAACGTCGGGAAATAGTTCGCGCGCGCCACGTTGACCTGCGCGCGTGCCGCCATGAAGTTCTGGAAGAACTGCGCGATGTTCTGGTTGTTGATGTTCAACTGATCCTCGAGGGCATTCAGCTCGGGCTCATTGAACACCTCCCACCACTGGCCTTTGCGTTCCGCGTCCTGCGGTTGCGCGGGTTTCCAGGCTCCCGCATCCGCGCCGACGTAGGCGGCTGGAGAGCTTTCCTTGAAGGCCTCGGGAGCATCGACCTTGGGTTTGATGTACGCCGGACCTACGCACCCGGCCAACAGGGCCGTGAGGGCAACAGTCAGATTGGATCGGAAACTCATGCGGCCTCCACAACTCGTCCGCCCGCGTGCCGCCAGCCCTGGATTTTCAGTCGCAGCGTGTCCATCAGAAGGTAGATGACGGGGGTGGTATACAGGGTCAGTACCTGGCTCACGATCAGCCCGCCGATGATCGAAATGCCCAGCGGCCGGCGCAATTCGGAGCCCATGCCCGTGCCCAGCGCGAGCGGAACTGCCCCGAACAGGGCGGCCATGGTGGTCATGAGGATCGGCCGGAAGCGCAACGTCGAGGCCGCGAAAATCGAATCCCGCGTGTTCTTGCCCTCGTTGCGCTCCGCGCTCAGGGCGAAGTCGATCATCATGATGGCGTTTTTCTTGACGATGCCGATGAGCAGGATGATGCCGATGATGGACATGACATCGAGCTCCGAGTGCGTGATCTGCAGCGCCAGGATGGCACCGACGCTGGCAGGCGGCAGTGTTGAAAGAATGGTCAGCGGATGAACCAGGCTCTCGTAGAGCATGCCCAATACGATATAGACCGCGATCAGCGCCGTGAGGACCAGGTAGGGCTCCGTCGTCAGGGAAGCCTGGAAGGCTTCGAGCGTTCCGGAGTATTGTCCGCGGATGGTCGTCGGCATGTTCAAGCTCTGTTGAACCTGTTGGATTTCCCTGGACGCTTGTCCGAGGGAGACCCCGGGTGCCAGGTTGAACGATACGGTGACGGACGGGAACAGTCCGGTGTGGTTCACCACGAGGGGCGCCGTAGCCGGCTTGTAGTGGGCGACGGAGTTGATCGGGACCGCTCCTGAATTCGCGCCCGGGACCAGGTAGACGTCATCCAGTCCCAGGGGTGTCTGCCAGTATTTCGGCGCGACCTCCATCACGACGTAGTACTGGTTGAGCTGCGTGAAGATGGTCGACACTTCCGATTGGCCGAAGGCATTGTAGAGCGTGCTGTCGATGTTCTGCGGGGTGAGCCCGAGGCGCGCTGCCGTCGGTCGGTCGTAGGTCAGCAGGGCCTGCAGGCCGTTGTTCTGCTGGTCCGAGTTCACGTCCTGGAAGCCGGGCGCCTTGCGCAGGGCTTTGAGCAGCATGGGTCCGTATTTCTGCAGATCAGCGGAATTCTCCGCCTGCAGCGTGTATTGGAATTGTGCCGCGGATGAGCGGCCGCCGATGCGGATGTCCTGCACAGGCTGCAGGAACGTGCGCGCGCCCGTGAGGTGCTCGAGCTTCGGCCGCAGGTCGTTGATGATCTCGGCCGCGTGCTTGGTGCGCTGGTCGAGTGGTTTCAACGCGATGAACTCGTTTGCATTGTTGGTCGCGCCGTTACCGCCCGTGAATCCCATGATGTTCGCCACGCCGGGATCCGATTTGACGGTGTCGACCGATTGCTTCAGGGCGCCGCGCATCAGCGCGAAGGACGCATCCTGCGGCCCTTGCATGCCGCCCGAGATGATGCCCGTGTCCTGTTGCGGGAAGAAGCCCTTCGGGATGGTGGCAATCAGAACGACGTTCAGGCCGAGAGTGCCCACGAAGACGATCATGATCAGGGCGGGATGATCCAACACCCAGGTCAGGCTGCGCTTGTAGCCATTGAGCAGACTTTCGAACATCCGCTCGCTCCACTGGTACAGTCGTCCGTGCTCGATGTCCTTCTCGGAATGCAACACGCGCGCGCACATGGTCGGTGTCGTGGTCAATGATACGACCATCGAGACGAGAATAGCGCCCGACAGTGTCAGCGCGAACTCGCGGAACAGCCGTCCGATGATCCCGCCCATGAGCAATATAGGGATGAACACCGCGATCAGCGAGATGCTGATCGAGAGCACCGTGAAGCCGATCTCCGAGGCACCCTTGAGCGCTGCCTGCACGGGAGTCATGCCTTCCTCGAGATGCCGCGTTATGTTTTCCATCACGACGATCGCATCATCGACGACAAAGCCGCTGGCGATGGCGAGCGCCATCAGTGAGAGGTTGTCCAGCGAGAATCCGCACAGATACATGATCGCGCAGGTCCCGATCAACGAGATCGGTACCGCTACCGCCGGAATGAAGGTCGCATAGACGTTGCGCAGGAAGATGAAGACCACCGCGACCACCAGGATCACGGAGATGATCAAGGTGCGCTCGATATCGCTGAGGGCGGCCCGGATCGTAGTCGTGCGGTCCAGGATGGTGATGATGTGCATGCCGGCGGGTATCGAAGCCTGCAGCGACGGCAGGGCGGCCTTGATGGCATCCACGGTCTGGATGATGTTGGCGCCGGGCTGCCGGAAGATGATCATGTTCACGGACGGCTTGCCGTTCAGGAATCCGGCCTGGCGCACGGTCTGCTGGGAATCGACGACATCGGCCACGTCCGAGAGGTGCACGACGCCGCCTTTGAAGTAGCCGACCACCAGGGGTTTGTAATCGGCGGCCTTCGCGATCTGACTGTTGACGACGATGTCGCTCGTGGAGCGGCCGTTGGCGAGCTGTCCTTGCGCGATGTTCGAATTCTGGCTCGAGATGGTGCTCGCGACGGAAGGCAGGCCGATGCCGTAGTGCGCCAGCTGGTTGGGGTTGAGCTCCACGCGCACGGCGGGATAGGAGGCGCCCGTGACGTTGACCTGGCCGACCCCGGCGATCTGCGAAATCCGCTGCGCCATGACAGTCGAGGCTTCGTCGTAAAGCGTCGGTACGTCGTACACGTCGGACTGAATGCCAAGGACCATGATCGGCGCGTCCGCGGGATTGACCTTTCGATAGGTCGGATTGGCCGGAAGATTGGCTGGCAGATAGGAACGCGCGGCGTTGATTCCGGCCTCGACATCTCGGGCGGCGCCGTTGATGTCGCGGCTCAGGTCGAACTGCAGTGTGATACTCGTGCTGCCCAACGCGCTCGTCGACGTCATCTCGGTGATGCCGGCAATATGTCCGAACTGCCGTTCCAACGGCGTCGCGATCGCCGAAGCCATGATGTCCGGGCTGGCGCCTGGCAAGGAGGCTGCGACCGTGATTGTGGGGAAGTCCACCTGGGGCAGCGGTGAGACGGGCAGGACCACGAACGCGGCAATACCCACCAGCGCTACAGCAATGGTCAGCAATGCCGTAGCGACGGGACGGCCGATGAAAATTCGCGACGGATTCATGCGGGGCCGCCTTCGGGGGACAGGTGCCGCGTCTCTTCGCGCCGGCGGCGTGAGAATCGTTGCGCTACCCGGTCGAAGAAAATGTAGATGACCGGTGTCGTGTAGAGTGTCAGGACCTGGCTGAACAACAGCCCGCCCACCATCGCCACGCCGAGGGGCTTGCGCAGCTCCGAGCCGATGCCCGTGCCGAAAGCCAGCGGAATACCGCTCAGCAACGCGGCCAGGGTCGTCATCAGAATCGGCCTGAACCGCAGCAGCGCCGCCTGGTAGATGGCTTCGGTGGTTTCCTTGTGCTCCTTGCGCTCGAGCTCGAGAGCGAAGTCGACCATCATGATGCCGTTCTTCTGCACGATACCGATGAGCAGAATGATGCCGATGATGCCGACGATATCGAGATCGAGACCGAACAGACGTAGGGCGAGGAGAGCGCCGACACCCGCCGAAGGGAGCGTCGATAAAATAGTGACCGGGTGGATGAAGCTCTCGTACAACACGCCGAGCACGATGTACACCGTGATCAGCGCCGCGAGAATCAACAGTCCCTCGTTCGACTGCGACGCCTGGTAGGCAGCCGCGGTCCCCTGGTAGCCCGCAATGACACTAGCCGGTAGTTTGGCGTCCGCGATGACGCTATCGATGGCTTCGAGCGCATCACCGAGCGAGTAGCCCACTCCGAGATTGAAGGAGATGGTGACCACGGGAAACTGTCCCTGGTGGCCGATCGACAGGGGCTCACTCTGCGTATTGATGTGCATGAAGGCGCTGAGCGGCACCGGCGTCGGGGCCCCGGCGCCACCGGCGCTCGTACCACCGCCTGTGATCGAGGTGCCGTTGCGCGAAGCGCTGGCGCTGAACGACGCGGCCGACGAGCCCGCTGGCCCTCCAGATAGCACACTGCCGCTTCCAACGCCGATCGATGTTGGGGAAAGCGCGGAGGTGGAGTTGATGCCGGACGACACGGCATTGGTGTTGAGGTTCAAAATCGAGCGCGTGGCTGTCAGGGATGAGCCGCTGCTGCTGGAGGATGGGGTCAGTAGCGGATTGCCCGCGGCAGAGGCACCGCCGTTCGCGCCGGCTCCCGAGGAGGACCCGGCCGTACTGGATGCGACTGCCGCGACCGCGCCGGTTTGCGAGGACTGGATGTAGATGTCGTGCAGATTACCGGGGTTGCGCTGAAATCTCGGGTCCGCCTCGAGGATGACGTGGTATTGATTGACCTGCGTGTACAGGGTGTTGATCTGCCTCTGCCCGAAGGCGTCATAGAGCGTGTTGTTGACAGTCACGGGTGTGATGCCCAGACGTGAGGCGGTCGCCCTGTCTATAGTGAGGACCGAAGCAACGCCGTCCAATTGCTGGTCCGTCACGACATCCGCCAGCTCGGGCCGCGCCTGCAGTTTCGGCAGCAATTCCTTCACGACCGCGTTGAGCTCGTCCGGGCTGGGATCCTCCAGCGTGTACTGATACTGAGTGCGGCTGACACGGTCGTCGACGGTGAGGTCCTGGACCGGCTGCATGTAGAGCTTGATTCCCGCGACCTCGTCGAGTTTCGGGTTGAGTCGGCGGATCACATCCACGGCCGACAGGCCACGCTCCTCCAACGGTTTGAGGTTGATCTGGATACGGCCGCTGTTGAGCGTGGTGTTGGTGCCATCCGCGCCGATGAACGAGGAGATGCTCGCAACCGCCGGGTCGGCGAGCACGACCTTCCCCAGGCGCTGCTGGAGCTGGGTCATCTCGGCGAACGATGTCGACCCGGGCGCTTGCGAGATGCCCTGGATGATCCCGGTGTCCTGCGTCGGGAAGAATCCCTTGGGGATCGTGATATAGAGGATGGCGGTCAGCACCAGAGTGGCCGCCGCGACCGCCAGAGTGATCCTCTGGTAGCGGAGCACAAATTTCAGCGTGCGGCCATAGAAGGCGATGATTCGGTCCAGCACCTTGCCGGAAGCGTGATAGAAACGGCCTTGTTGCTCCTCTGGAGTGTAGTGCAGCAGGCGCGCGCACATCATCGGTGTCAGGGTCAGGGAGATGAACGCGGAGATGACAATGGTGACGGCCAGGGTTACCGCGAATTGACGGAACAGCCGGCCCGCGATGTCGCCCATGAACAGCAGGGGAATCAACACCGCGATCAAGGATACGGTCAGGGACAGGATGGTGAACCCGATCTGTTCCGCGCCTTTGAGAGCCGCCTGCAGGGGCTTCTCGCCTTCCTCGATGTAGCGCGAGATGTTCTCGATCATCACGATCGCATCGTCCACCACGAAGCCGGTGGAGATGGTGAGCGCCATCATGGCCAGGTTGTTGAGGCTGAAGCCCGCGAGGTACATGACCCCAAACGTGCCGATCAGGGACAGAGGCACGGCGATGCTCGGAATGATCGTGGCGGTGAGACTGCGTAGGAACAGGAAAATCACCATCACCACCAGGGCGATCGCCAGCATCAGCTCGAATTCGACATCCCGGACGGAGGCCCGGATGGACGTCGTGCGGTCGGTGACCACCTGCACATGAATCGCGCGTGGCAGTGAGTTAACGAGCTGTGGCAATAGCTTCTGGATACTGTCGACGACCGCGATCGTATTGGCGCCGGGCTGCCGCTGGATGTTGAGGATGACCGCGGGTGTAGTGTTCTGCCAGGCGGCGAGCTTCTCGTTCTCGACGCCGTCGACGACTCGTGCGACGTCCGTCAGCATGATCGGTGCACCCTGCCGGAAGGCGACAACGACCGACTTGTAGGCCGAGCTCGTCAAGAGCTGGTCATTGGCGTTGATCGTGTAGTCCTGCAGGGGTCCGTCGAAATTGCCCTTGGCCGAGTTGACGCTGTTGCCGGCGAGGGCGTTGCGCAGGTCCTCCAGATTGAGGCCATATGCGGCCAGCGCGGTGGGGTTGGCCTGGATGCGGACCGCCGGCTTCTGGCCCCCCGAGATACTGACGAGGCCGACACCGGAGATCTGCGAGATTTTGGGGGCAAGCCGGGTGTCGGCGAGGTCCTCGACCTGCGACAGGGGCATCTCGCTCGAGGTCAGCGCCAGGGTCAGCACCGGCGCGTCCGCCGGGTTGGATTTACTATAGATCGGCGGCGTAGGGAGGTTGGCGGGCAAGTAGCTCTGCGCCGCATTGATGGCGGCCTGGACCTCCTGCTCGGCGACGTCGATGTTGAGGCTGAGCTGGAATTCCATCACGATGGCCGACACGCCTCCGGCACTCGTGGAGGTCATCTGGCTCAGACCGGCAAGCTGGCCGAATTGTCTTTCCAACGGCGCGGTCACGGCGGTCGCGACCACACTCGGGCTGGCGCCCGGGTAGAACGTCAGCACCTGGATGGTGGGGTAGTCGACCTCGGGGAGCGCCGAGACCGGCAGTTGGAAATAAGCGACCGCGCCTGCGAGAAACAGCGCTGCCATCAGCAGCGCCGTCGCGACCGGGCGGAGGATGAATGGGCGCGACGGGCTCATTCGGATGCCGTGGGGCTGGCCGATGCCGTGGGGTTGGCTGATGCCGTGGGATTGGCTGATGCCGTGGGATTGGCTGATGCCGTGGGATTGGCTGATGCCGTGGGGTTGGCTGGTGCCGTGGGGTTGGCGTTGCTGGCGGATCGGCGAGCCTGGTGTTGTTGCCCCGGTGCTTGTTGCTGCTCGGCGGTTCGCTGCTGGCCCTTGCCCCGTTGTCCCGGCGTCCGCACGGCCACGCGCGCGCCATTCTCCAGGCGATCGAACCCCGCGGTTGCGATCCTCACGCCGCCATCCAGACCCTGGACCGCCGTATCCTGCTCGTCCGTGGTCAAAGCAGTGACCTGTTGCACGGCGACCGTATTGTCGGGCTTCACGAGATACACGAAATCATTCGTCCCGTTGTGCTGGATCGACACCGTGGGCACCACGGTGACGCCCTCCAGCATCTTTACGAGCAGCCGCGCATTGACGAACTGATTCGGGAACAGTGCGGCATCCTTGTTGGGGAACTCCGCGCGGAAGCGCACCGTTCCCGTCGTTGTATCCACCTGGTTGTCCACAGATGACAGGGTGCCGGACTCGAGCATGCGATCGTTCGCGCGGTCGAAGACATCGACCGACAGCTTGTTCCCGTCCGTCAGCTGCGCCTGTACCCGCGGCAGGTCGTCTTCTGAGACGTTGAAGACCACTGTGATGGGCTGCAGTTGGGTGATGACGATGAGCGGCGAGCTGCTGCCGGCGAAGATGGTGTTGCCCGGATCGACCAGCCGTAATCCCACCCGGCCATCGATCGGTGAGACGATGTGGCAGTAGTCGAGCTGCACCTGGTCGAAGGCAACGGTCCCCTGGTCCGCCTGGACCGACCCTTCGTACTGCACGACGATGTGGGCCTGGTCGTCCATCTGTTGTTTGGCAATCGCGTTTTTTGCGTAAGCCTCCTGGTAGCGCTGCAGATCCATCCGGGCCTGCGCCAACAGTCCCTCGTCATGTTGCAGGTTGCCCCGTGCCTGTTTCAGGTTCGCCTCGTACGGGCGCGGGTCGATGTCGATCAGGGGCTGGCCCTTATGGACCATCTGGCCCTCGTGGTAGTGCACCTCCATGACCCGGCCGGTGATCTGGCTGTAGACCGTCACCGTGTTGATCGGTGTTACCGTGCCGAGCGCGCGGACGAAAATGCCCATATTGCCCGTCCTGGACTCGCCGACGGTGATGCTGGCATTGCCTTGCTGTCCGCGGCCGCCCGCGGCCTTGGGCGGCGCCTGCGTGAAGTGATGCAACAGAAAGAGTCCGAGCACCGCGCACGCTGTGAAAATTAGCCATTTTCTGCGGTACCAGGGAACGTCGTGTCGCGCATTGGAGGAAGTGTCGTTTGTCTCATTCGCCATGAATTGCCCTGCTGCGCCTTAAGCAGCGCCAAGCTTGCGCGGGGCACGCATGTTAAGTGCCCGCGCAGCAGACATTCACCTCTTATCGTGAGGTGTTGACGATTCTTCAGATCGACCCAGACTTGCTGCTCGCCGCTCCGTGACGACAACGGAACCCGGGTCCTGTCCGCGGGTTGTTAAGAGTAAGTGAAGAGAATGTTGCAAGATAGGACATCCGTTGACGAAGCTTGTAAAAACAGCTCTTTACGTTGCCGTTGCCTCGGCCTTCACCGTGGGTGTCCCGCGCGTGTGTGCCGCAGACGACAACATCGGAAAGGGTGCTGAAAGCTCCCAACAGACCCAACCATCTCGCTCACCTGAACCGGACCTGTCAGCGCGCAAGCGGGTTGGCAAGGCTTCGTTCTACGCGAAACAGTTCTTCGGCAAGCCCATGGCCAACGGGGCACCGATGGATCCGCAGGGCAACAATGCGGCCAGTCGGACGCTACCCCTGGGAACGACGGCGAAAGTGACCAATGTTGAGACCGGCAAGACCGCGGTTGTCAGGATCGAGGACCGCGGCCCCTATGTTGATGGACGCGTGGTGGATCTCTCGCCGGGCACCGCGGAGAAGATAGGGCTCACTCCCCGCAAGGGCGTCACGAAGGTGGTCGTGGCGCCCATTACAGTCCCCATGCCGGATGGCAAGGTGAAGGTGGGCGCCGCCGCACACGAGCCGCTTTCGAAACCTGACGAGTTGCCGTTGCGGGACGAGAAGCCCGCGGAGAAAGAGAAAGAGAAGAAGACCGAGTTGGCGTCAGTAGAGCCGCCGGCCGGCCAGCACGAGAAGTAGCTCCGGGCGCGACCGCACGAGAGGTAGCTCCGTGCGCGACCGCACGAGAGGTAGCTCCGTGCGCGACCGCCACCCCGGCTTTGCTTTCCCACGACAAAAGTGTTGGACGGGCGCGACGCGCAGGGTCCATCGCGATGGTCCGGCCGTCACCGTTCGGGTAGTCTGCGGCGCATGAAGAAAATCCCCGAGCCGGCCCGCGAAGTCGACGTCGTGTTGGAAACCGACATCCTCGTCGTGGGCAGCGGCCCAGGGGGTCTGGCTGCGGCGCTGGCAGCCGCGCGGGCAGGGGCGCGCACCACGCTCCTCGACAGGCATGGCTGTTTCGGCGGCAATATCACACAGGTCGGGGTCGAGGGCTTCGCATGGTATCGCCACGAAAAGACAGTTGACAGCGAGGGCATCGGCATCGAGTTCGAGGAGCGGGCCAAAGCGATGGGCGCCGCGCTTCCCGAGCCGCAGTCGCTCAGTCACGCACTCGATGCTGAAATGTTCAAGTACGTGGCGGACGTATTGGTGCGAGAGGCAGGCGTGCAGCCCATGCTTCACCGTCTGTGCGTCGCCCCGATCGTCACGGACAACGTCATTCAAGGTGTCATTACCGAGAGTAAATCGGGGCGCGAGGCGATTCTTGCCCGACGCGTGATCGATGCAACAGGTGATGCCGATGTTGCCGCGCGTGCCGGTGCCCCGTTCCACAAGACGCCGAAAGAGGAAATGATGGCGGCCTCCGTGATGTTCTCCATGGTGGGCGTCAACAAGCAGCGCTTTCTCGAGCAGGTCAAGGCCGATCCGCAAACGTACCGGGACTGGATCGGCAACGGTGAATGGAACATCACGACGACCGGCAAGGAGGACGATCTGTTCTCGCCCTTCCTGCGCAAGCCATTCAAACAGGCCGTGGCAGCGGGCATCATTCCGGCGAGCCTGAGCACGATCGCAGGGACCTGGGGCACGGTGAGCGACCAGGGCGACCTGACTTATCTCAACCTCATTCATTTGCCGGAAATCGACGGCACCGACGCAAACGATCTCACCGTCGGTGAGATGGAAGGGCGCCGGCAGGCGGTTTACGCAGTCGAAGCACTGCGGCGCTTCATGCCGGGCTGCGAGAACGCCAAGCTGCGCAACTTCGGGATGACATTGGGAGTGCGCGACACCCGTAAGATCGACGCTCTCTATAACCTCACAGAGCGGGATGTTCGCGAGCAAGGGCGGTTCGAGGACTCCGTCGGTATTTTTCCGGAGTTCATCGACGGCTACGGGCTGCTGATCCTGCCCACGACGGGGCGTTACTTCCAGGTACCTTACCGGGCGCTCGTGCCCCGCGGTATCGGCCATTTATTGGTCGCCGGGCGCTGTATCGGGGGTGACAAGGTCTCGCACGCGGCCGTTCGTAACATGATGTGTTGCGCGGTGAGCGGGCAGGGTGCGGGCACGGCTGCCGCCATTTCGCTACGAACGGGAGCGGCGTTCGACCGGCTCGACGTTCGTGCCGTGCAGGCTGAGTTGGTGCGGCAAGGCGCGCGCATCGAATGATCCAGACGCGCTGGTGGATTCTTGCGCTCCTCAGCCTGGTCATCGCCGGCAACTACTACGCGTATGATTCGATCGCCCCGGTGGCGGACCTGCTGCGTACCGGTCGCGGGTTCACGCAACAGCAGATCGGGCTGCTCAACGCTGTCTTCAGCCTGCCCAATATCGCGCTGGCCCTGGTCGGCGGGATCTTGATCGACCGCTTCGGGCCGGCGCGCGTTTCCCTGTGGACGGCGGCGCTCTGTTGCGTCGGGACGGTGCTGACCGCGATCGGTACGCCTTTCGGGCTCATGGTTTTCGGCCGCCTGCTGTTTGGGGTGGGTGAGGAGACTCTGCTCATCGCCCTGTTAGCGGGACTCGCGCAGTGGTTCTCCACGGGAGGGACGGCTCTTGCCATGGCGCTGTTTTTCAGCCTGGCGCGTGTTGGCTCCTACTCGGCGGATATCTCCCCGAGATGGGCGCACGCATTGTACCAACATGGCTGGCAGCCGCCATTGTGGCTGGCCGCGGCGATTACCGGTGCGAGTCTCGCTGCCGCAATTGTTTATGCGGTCGTGGATCGCGGAGTGTGTCGTGCTGTTGTCGAAGCAACACACAAGCCGGAGAGCATTCCCTGGTCCTGGTCTGATATCAGGCGGTTCGACCGCTCTTTCTGGTACATCCTGGCGCTCAACGTACTGTTCGCTTCCGTCTTCTTCCCGTTTCGCAGCACGTTCGCGATCGTGTACTTCCAGGATGCCAAGGGGCTGAGCCTGGAGGCGGCGGGGCTCGTCAACAGCTGGGTATTCTTCGCGGCCATCTTTGCAACACCGCTGTTTGGCTTTATCGCGGACAGGATCGGGCGCAGGGCGCTGATGATGACCCTGGGCACTGTGATGCTCCCGCTGACTTTCCTGATCCTCGGTGCCACGGACTGGAATCTTTGGATTTCCACGGCATTGATGGGCATCAGTTTCTCCGTGGTTCCGGCCGTTATCTGGCCTGCAACGGCCATGCTCGTCGAGCCGTCCCGTCTGGGCACGGCCTATGGGCTGATCAATGTCCTGCAGAACGTGGGGCTGGCCGTCTGCAACCTCGCCGCGGGCTGGCTCAACGACAACGCCATGGCCGGACCCGCCAACCCCGCCGGGTTCGATGCGATGTTGTGGTTCTTCGGCATTCTCGGCTTTGTGGCTTTTACTTTTGTGGCGCTGTTGTGGCTGCGCGAGTCAGGGCCCCGCGGGCATGGGCTCGAGGTGGCTAATGGAAGCAGTCGAGGTCATCAGCAAATTTGATCGGACCGGAATACACCTTGGCGATCTCCTCCTGGGTCTGCGACTCGTGGCCGAGAGTGCGTAGCATGCGGTGCGAGAGCACGAGGGCTTTGACTTTCGCCACGTTGGCGATCCGGCCGATCACCGAGGGCGGCATGTGAAGCTTGCGAATGGCGCCGGTGTCACCCTCCGGGATGGCGTTGTGGGCGACAAAAAGGTCCGCGTCCTTTGCCAGGCGCTCCAGGTTGCCGTTGTCGCCGTTGGTGTCACCGGAGAAGACGATGTTCTTGCCACCGAGCGTGACTCGCCAGGCAATCGCGGGAACCCCGCCATGGATGACTGTAGTCGCTGAAGCCGCGATGTCCTTGGATCTGAAAACGGTACGAGCCGCGCGGCCGGGCAGTTTTACATCGTGCACGACCAGCTCATAGCCACCGTCGTTCCCGGCAAGGAAGTCGGCCAGGTAGCGATAGGCGCCGTGCCTGGGATCGAACAGGTCGGCGACGAACTCGGTGGTAGCCGGGAAGGTGTCGTTGCCTCCCGGGCCGTACACGGCGAGAGGCTCGCTGCGCTCCTCGAAATACGACGACTTCATCAGGGCCGGAAAATCGGCCGAGTGATCGATGTGCAGGTGAGTGAACAGAATGGCATCGAGTTGTGCCACGTGCGCGCCGGAACGCCCGAAGTTCAGTGCGCTGCCACCGCCGCTGTCGACCAGGATCCTCGGCCGACCGTCTTGCCAGATCAGGTAGCTGGAGGAGGCTCGTTGGTCTTCCAACTCGGGTCCGCCAGAGCCGAGGACCTGTAGTTCCACGCCCTTGTGAGTGCAGCTCTCCGCGCAAGCTTGCGCGAGCGGCGCCAGAAAACAGATCCCCGCGGCAATGGCGCGTATCAGCCTGCGTGGATCAGCATCGTAGTTGATGTTCCGTGCAGTAGCGCTCGATCGCTCGCGCCGAACCGGTCGGATCGGCGAGTGCCACATACGTATCGGGGCGGATGAGATACAACGCATCACGCGCCAGGCCGGCCTTTTCATGCTCAGGGCTCCAGTCAAACCGATGCAAGCGTACGTGGTGATTATTACACCAGGTGGCCAGATCGGACATGGCCGTGCCATACACGTGGGCCTGCCAGACGGGATCGGACAACGGTGTGAAGTTGTCGCCCGAACCTGCGGGTGCCCAGGGTAGGCGATCGCCCCCGTGAACGTGGCCCGCGGAGCCCTCACTGATGGGGCTCTCACGGTAGTTGAGCATGATCTGGGAAACAGTACGGAACAGGAACTCGCGTGCAAACTCGAACCCGATGAGTTTGGGCATTACCACTGGGGCGATTCGTGTCCGAACCACTTCCGCGAGCCGGCCGTCGGCGGTCGCGAACGTGAACACCTTGTCGGTTGTTGCGACGAGGCGGCGTGCGAACCGGATGCGCTCGGCCTCGTAACTGTCGAGCAGTGCATCCGGTGCACGCCCGGAGAGCACGGCCTGTAGTTTCCAGGCCAGGTTGATGGCATCGCCGATTCCGGTATTCATCCCCTGGCCGCCGGCCGGGCTGTGAATGTGGGCGGCGTCGCCCAGCAAAAACGCACGGCCCTTGCGGAAGTGCTCGGTGACCCGGTGATGCACCCGATAGGTTGAGAACCAGTTGACTTTCTCGACCTGGACTTTCAGGTGTTGGATAGCCCGGTCGCTGACATCCTCGAAGCGCAGCGATTCGGGCCGCTCGGCGCGTTCATCACGCACGGTGCCGATGAGGCGCGCACGGCCTTGTCCGGCCAGGGGGAATACGGCAAGAAAGTCGGCCTCATCGAGATCGACGTGCAACTCGCCGTTGAGCGGCGGACCTTGCGCCTGGACGTCGGCGACATAGAAGACCTGCCGATAGGTTCCTCCAGCGAAGCCGGTCCCCATTGTTTCGCGAACCAGTGAGCGTGCTCCGTCGCAACCGGCTATGTAACGTGACTCACAAACTTCGTCCTGCCCCGAGGGGCCGCGAAGGCGGGCGCAGACGTGGCCGATCTCTTCGCTATAGCTCAGTAGCTCAGTGTCCCGCTCCACCGACACCCCGAGTTCCTGGAGGCGCTGGACCAGCAGACGCTCGTGCTGGTCTTGGGGAAAGATCTGCAGGAAGGAATAGGGCGTCAGGTCGCTTCCGACCGCGCTGAAGACCAGGTGGGCCCGCTGCTCGCTCTTGACCCACAGATTGATGGCCGGAACCTTGTGTCCCTCGGCCAGGACGCTCTCGGTAAGACCGAGTTGGCGATAGAGCTCCATGGTGCGGGCCTGGACGGCCAGTGCCCGCGAAGTCGTACCGGGCTCCGAAGTCTTGTCGATGATCCGGGCGCGCACGCCCAGCTTGGTGAGCCACAGGGCGAGAACCAGGCCGGTCGGGCCCGCGCCCACGATGAGGACGTCACTGCGTTGGGCCATGTGCTGGACTTCCTTTCTTGACGGCGCCCACCCGCAGCGCCCCTTTCGGATGATGGTAAACCCATTTCGATGAATTCAATCCCCGAATAGTCGGCTGGGCCCGATATGGGACGTCTTCCAGTTACCAGCGGGGCCGTCCCGCCTCGTTCCATGGAGAACCGTATGTCGTCCGCCAGTACAGCACTGCCCAAGATCGTGTCCGAGGCCGAATGGCGCGTCGCCGCCGATGCGCTCCTGGCCAAGGAAAAGGAGCTCACCCACGCTCGGGACGCACTCGCCGCCGAGCGGCGCCGGCTCCCGATGGTGAGAGTCGAAAAGCAATACGTCTTCGCGGGGCCGAGGGGTGAGGTGACCCTGCTCGACCTGTTCGAGGACCGTCCGCAGTTACTTCTGTATCACTTCATGTTTGCCCCGGGCGTCAACGGCTGGCCCACAGCCGGATGCCCCGGATGCTCCATGTTCCTCGACAACATCGGGCAGTACACACGGGTCCACTTGAAAGCGAAGGGTGTGTCCCTTGCCGTCGTCTCCCGAGCGCCGTTCGAGACACTCGAAGCCTATCGAACCCGCATGCAATGGTCGGTACCGTGGGTGTCGTCGGCCGCCAATACCTTCAACACGGACTTCGGAATGACGGTTCCGGAGGGCGAGCATCATGGCGTAAGTGTCTTGCTGCGCCAGGGCGCTGAGATCTTCCGGACCTACTTCACCTCGCAACGAGGTCTGGAGACGGTGGGGACACTCTGGAGCTTCCTCGACATCACGCCGTGGGGTCGCCAGGAAAATTGGGAGGACTCGCCGCAGGGTTGGCCGCAGGGTGCGCCATATCAGTGGTGGCGGCGGCACGACGAATACTGAAAGAGTACGGGGCCCGACGCGAAGTCGGGCCCCGGCGCCTTCAGCCCAGGCGGATGTTGAGCACGTTCTGCTGCGGCTTCAGGTGCTTCAACACGGCAGACAGGTCGACGAGCGCGGCGCCGCGCCTGTGAGGGTTGGCTTCGGTCGTGAAGGCAAGAGTCTGACCATTCAGTCCCACTTCCGTCACGCCGCAGCCCGCCTTGCCGATCTGGTAGCGAACCTCGACTGGTCGCCCGCGTAGAGTCGTCTGGACGCGCAGCCCATCCAGAGCGCTCGGTATTACCGGGTCAACGCGCAGCGCCTGCGCCTCGCAACTCAACCCGAGGAAGCGCCTGATGGTCAGCCCGAGCGCGATACCCGCACCGCTCGAGTAGACGCGCCATCCTCCATCGAGGTCTATCGTGCCGTGCGCAATCCGCTCGTACTCGTCACTGGCGCGGTAGCGATCCTCGAACGCGGCGTCCGAGCTCGAGTAATAGCAGTTGGCCTGGCGCAGGGTCGCGGCAGGCACAATGGAGCGGATACCGATGGGGTTGGCCTGGGACAGTGCGCGGAAAAACCGGTCCGCTTCACCAACATGCGCCAACGCCTGCGCGTAGCGCAGATGGGCATGGGTGTACATCAGGCCGATTTCGCGGCCAAAAAACGTGGCGCTCTCGGCTCGCTGGAAAATCCGTTGCGGGCCACCGTGGTACGGCATGGGGCGGTCGAACAAACGAACCCCGTCCGGCGCGCTCAGATACTTGTCGATGAGCACGAGGTGCTCGCGTGTCTGCTCCGGTGTGAGCATGTCCTCGATGATGGCGTGGATCATCGCGAGCGAGCTGTATTTGATGCCTGTCGTTTTGTCATCCGGGTGCAGAAGATATCGCCGGCGGTCGCCTGCATCGAAGATTGCGTAGCCCGTGAGAACGCCGTCGACGAGCAACAGGCGTTGGAAGTCACGATGCACCGCCTGCGCCTGGTCCTCCAGCGGCGCTGCTTCCTGCGACTTGCCGATCGCACGTAAGGCTCGCGCCAGCATGTTCAACGTCTGATAATGCAGTGTCACGGTCCATGCGCTGCACATGTGCTCGCGTAACGCCGGATCCGCCGGTTGCAGGGAGTCGTTCCAGTCCCCGTGGCCGTAAGAGGCCAACGCAGTGCCGGGGATGAGGCGCTTCTCGATGAGGGACAGCGCGCGTTGCGTATGTTGCCACACGGTCGCCGGCTCGCCGGCTTCCGGGCTGCGCGAGTCGAAGAAACGCACCTTCTCATCCAACACGGCGCCATCGCCCGTTGCGGTCAGGTATTGCGCGAGAACCACCAGTGGCCAGAAAACGATGTCGCCATGGGAGTCGCCCGGCCGAATTCCGCGCTCCCGCTCGAAGAACATGAACCACTGCGGCCAGTCGCCATCCGGGTTCTGTTGCTTCATCACCCGCAACAGCAGATCGCGTATCGGCTCCACGCGATCGAGCGCGAGAAGCATCTCAACGGGTCCCTGGCAGACGTCACGGGTGCCCCAGCCGCCACCCGAATATTGCTCGAGTCCTCGGGGAGAGAGGTAATGAACCAACGCGTTGTGCGTGAACCACGGGATGATGTCAGCGACACGCGCCAAGCGCTCGGCGTCGGCCGAGGCTGAGGACCCCGGCGACAAGGTGATTTCCGGAATCAGGCCTACCGCGGGGTCAGCATACAAAGGTGGCGGGTTTTCGGCGGGAACCAGGTGCCCTCGGATCGTCAGCGCGGCGGAGGATGCCGCAGCGGTGACGACACAGACGAAGGGCTGCTGGCGCGAGTGCTGATCCAGGAACAGCAACTCATCGCCCCCGACCTGTTGGAACTTCGTCCCGGCCAGCGGCGCGATGTCGAAACTGCCGTTGGGGAAGCGGCGCCCGAGGTCGGTATCGGGTGCCGGGATCAATACGATCCGGTCGCCGTCGAGGCGCCAGAGGGCGGCCCCCGGGGCACTGCCGTCGTCGTCATTGAGCGCGACATGATGCGAGATCAGGAACCGCGTCGGTGGGCCGGAGAGAATCTGAATGGAGAGCGTCAGTTGCTGCGGCTCACTACGGGCTTCCGCGCGAACCTCGATCGTTCCGCCCTCGTGTTGATAGATCCAACGGCAGGCGTCCGGCCCCATCTCGAACGCGGAGGGCACATTGAGCAGGTGCCACCGGCCGCCAATCTCCGCGAACACCCGTTGCCCGTGCGAGCGGAACAAACCCAGGTACGTGTGCGTGGTCGAAAGAAAGCGGTTGATGCTCACGTGGCCTTGCGTGACCATCGAATGAAAAACGCCGTTCATCCAAGCTGTGGAGGTCAGGGCGGTCTCGTCAGGTGTCGTGTGGCGTCCCGTACGGAGAATGTGTCCGTGAGGACGCAGTACGCGCAGCTCTTTCGAACGCAGTACCACGTGGCGATCGCCGCCGTTGAAGAACGACAGCCGCGCGCCTTTTTCGTCGACCTCCTCGTGACGCCAGTCAGAGCCAAACAGCTTGCGGAGTGTGTCGAGGTCCAGATCGCGGGTGTTGAGTAGGGGAGCTGAGCTGAAGAGCGTGGCATGCTTGGAGGCGGCCGCGGCTTCACCTCGCGTGGTTGTTCCTACCTCCGCGGCGGTGGGTTGAGCCTCGGGCAGGTCGAGCGCAACGCTGACCAGCTCGGCATCCGCAGTCGAGGTGGCCTCCGGATGATTCTCCCTATGCAAGGCGAAAAAGCCTGCATCGACACGACCCTTGGGCTCGAGTCGTATTGCCGCGTCACGAATCACCACCATCGCATGCTCGTGCTGCAGGCGCCGTGCGGGTAACTCGCCGGCCAATCCAACCGGTGCCTCGCCAGCGCGGCTCGCGAGCCCGTGAAACTGCTTCGCGTCCGTAGCGAACGAGCTGCCTTCGCGCAATGACCCGATCAAACACCACGGGAAGCGCCCATCGACCGCGAGATTTTGCCGGGTCGCGACCATCTGCCCATGCGTCGGATGCCGCAATGGGGTGTGGTCCAGATACTGACTCACGTAGTACTCGTTCAGCCGGATCCCACCGTACGACGCCAGTGCCACGTCCTGTGCGTACGTCAGGTCGACCTCCAGCGGACTTGCCGCAGTGTTCTCGAGACGAACGTGCCAGAACCACGCCTTCGCGCTCTGGGCGAGCACCAGCGCGACACGATAGTTGATCCCCATCCACGTGCCGTTCCCGACCAGCCGGCGACCCCCCGGATCGGCCTGAAAACGAGTGGGGCTCAGGGGCCCCAGAAGAGGCGTCCATTCGAGGGGACTTCCGCGGCGGCGCAGGAAGAGATTCGCGGGTCCGCCTTCAATTTCATTTCCCACGAACAGCGACAGGGTGAGACCGTCGCAATCGATGCGACGCATCGACCCGTTCGCATTGGCTTCAACACGCAATCCGCTGGGGCTCGCAAGGCGCCAGGTGCTGGAGTCAGGTTTTGTGTCAGGCATGAAGGGTAAGCTCGGCTCGATGGTTCAGGCGCGTCGTGCGCGCGGGAATGCTGCCACCCGGGTGGCGAAGTTGCAATTCGGTGCCCCGGCTACGCTTGCGGAGCAC
>DAITMW010000051.1:4640-10584 GCA_036834945.1 Steroidobacteraceae bacterium | reverse complement strand
CGCGATTGCGGGCATGCGCGGCAGTTGGGCCAACCCTGCCGCACAGTCCGCCGCATTCGTGATGATTGAGCGCTTCTCCCCCGACGGTGAGAGTCAGGGCCTGGTGCGCCTGGCGAAGATCCACAAGACCGAAGAGGAGTGGCGGAAGCAACTCTCGCCGGATTCCTACGTAGTGACCCGGCAGGCGGGGACGGAGCGCGCGTTCAGCGGCGCGCTCTGGAATCAGCATGGGGACGGCCTCTATCACTGCATTTGCTGCGAGACCGTACTCTATGACTCACGCACGAAGTTCGAGTCCGGTACCGGTTGGCCGAGTTTCTGGAAGCCGAAGTCCAAACGCAACGTCCTCGAGAGCCTGGACAGAAGTTATGGGATGGTGCGCACTGCCGTTGCGTGTCAGCTATGTGATGCGCACCTCGGCCACGTGTTCAACGACGGTCCACAGCCGACGGGCCTGCGGTACTGCATGAACTCCGTGGCACTGCACTTCGTGAAGCGCGCCTGAAGAGCTCACGCCGCGAGCAGCCACTGTCCGAACTCGGGGGTGCCGAACACGTTGCGAAAGCCCTCCGGCACGCCCTCGTGCAGTACGGACTTGAGCAGCCCGTGAACCCCCAGCGATCCGAGCTCCCGCCACATCGCGTCCGTGAGCACGCCGCTGGATGCCGCCTGCATCGTCAGTGACAACAGATACAATACTATGACGAAGTTGTAGGCCGTCGTCAGGTCGTATGTATAGGAATATGTCTTGCAATAGAGCGTGTTCTGCAGAATGCGGGTGATGATGGGCTGCTCCAGCACTTCGAGCGTGGTCAGCGCCGCCGGCACTGATTGCGGCAGCGCCTGCAACGTTGCCCGATTCCAACTCAATACCTTCAACAGCATTCCCCGCAGCGCTTCGCGCAGGTCCGTCGTGATTTCCGGAGCCGGCTCGGTCACCCAGCGGTTCATGTCTACAGGCTCACCGTTACGCAACACGCTCAGCAGCCGGGTGCCGACATAGAGTCGTCGGCGCATGGGCAGTTCCTGTGCCGCGAGTACATCGCAGAGCACCTTCTCGATGTCACGGAATTGCTCCCAGGCAATCTCAACACCCGGAGCCAGGCGGAATCCATCCGCCTGGCGCGGCTCGGCCTGAACGAGCCGCTCGCGTAAGTCGGCTTCGCGATCCGCGAGGGCGAGCCCCAACCCCCGGCGCGAAGCGCCGCAAATGGGACTCATGCTCACTGCGATCCCCTCGGGCGTCTGGGCAAATGCAAAAGGAAACACCGAGCAGGGTCCGAACGGCTGCCGTCCCAGGGTCTGGTGAATGAGGCATTGGTGCTGGGCGCCGAGAAACCGGCAGGTCTCGTTGATCGATTTGAGTTGCAGTTTGCCGTCCGGCCGCGCCGGTAAGCGCGTGCCCTCGAGACCCGGTCGCAGGGTCTTCCAAGGCATTGCGTCAATGACGAGCTGCGCTTCCGGGGGCAGCGTGATTTCGAAGTCGTGCTTGCAGCAGTCCGTGCTCATCTGACAGCTGAAACGAGCGTCCTGCAACGAGCTGAGCTTGACGTTCGAGCGCCAATGGTTCCTGAAGTAGCTCGCGTCGAGCAGTGCGCGCGCTCGCGCCGGCTCGGTCGTCCGCATCCAGGGATAGTCGGCGACCGACTGCAGCAGTCCATCGCGATAGGACCAGGGCTCTACGCGTGGCGCCAATGTGCACCACCCGATCTGCCACAGATCGTTGGTCTCTATCAAACCGACGGCTGCTACCAGGCTGCGTTGCTCGCGAGTCTCCGTGACTTCGAACCACCCGACGATCCGCGAGGACTCCTCTTCGGATGCCTGTAAGAGCCTCGTTTGGACCAGCTTCGGCAATACTTCGCGTCCGGCCTGATTGATCTCACGATGTGCGGCGACGAAAGCAGCACGATCCATTGCCGACGACGGCCCGACCCCTTCGACGTGGCGCACGATCGCATCGGGCGCGTGCATCCCGTACAAGGCTTCACCGCCCTCCGGATCGCAGAGTGCCGTCAGAAAGCGATCGAAAACGTTTTGAACATCCATTGCTCGCATGAGACCTGCGCCGGCAGAGCCGCTTTTCTGGTCTTGACCGGCCGACCGCCGGAATTATTGCGGTGCCACGGGGTTTTTCGCTAGACGTTCAACTGGTCTGCCGAAGTAGCAACGCCTTTTTCGGTGATGTACCCGGTCACCAGTCGCGCGGGTGTGACATCGAAGGCGGGATTGCCTGCCGGAGAGTCAGTGATCCTGACGGATGCCGGATTGCCGTTCGGGTCCTTGCCGTGGACCAGGGTCACTTCGTCCCCCGAGCGCTCTTCGATCGGGATATCGGCGCCTCGCGCGATCGATGGATCGAAAGTGCTCATGGGAAGCCCGATGTAGAAGGGCACCCCGTTGTCATGAGCCGCCAGCGCTTTCAGGTAGGTGCCGATTTTGTTACACACATCACCGTTGCGTGCGACACGATCGGTTCCAACGATGCACAGGTCCACCTTTCCCTGCTGCATCAGCAAGCCACCTGCATTGTCGGCAATGACAGTGTGCGGGACTCCATGTTGGGCGAGCTCGAACGCGGTTAGCGACGCCCCCTGGTTGCGCGGACGGGTCTCATCGACCCATACGTGTATCGCAATCCCACTGTCATGCGCCAGATAGATGGGCGCAAGGGCAGTGCCGTAGTCCACTGTCGCCAGCCAGCCCGCGTTGCAGTGGGTGAGGATGTTGAGAGTTCGTCCAGGCTTCGCCAATGCCTCGATCAACTTGACACCGTGCTCGCCAATCGAGCGACAAGTGGCGACGTCCGCGTCGCAGATCGCTGCGGCGCACTCGTACGCGGCCTTGACCCGCTGCGGGCCCTGAAAAGCCTTCACCGCGCCCTTCATTCTGTCCAGAGCCCAGCGCAGATTGACGGCGGTGGGGCGAGTCGCCAGCAATGTCTTGTAGTCGCGCTCCAACGCTTCGTCCGACGCATCGACCCGCAGCCCGAGGCAAAGGCCGTAAGCTGCCGTGGCACCGATCAACGGAGCACCACGGGTCCACATCTCCTTGATCGCTCGCGCCGCCATGCCGACGTTGGTGAGCTCCGCGATCTCGACACGCCAGGGGAGCTGGCGCTGGTCGAAAATCCGCGCGGACCAGCCGTTGTCGCTCAACCAGATGGAGCGATGGTGCACGCCGTCGATTTTCATACAGGGCCCTTCAAAACAATCTCATCGAAGCTGCGCGCGACGGGGAATCCGTCCGTGTTGGGTTCGGTGCCTTCGCGTGCCAGCAGTATGGTCTGCATCCCTGCCTCCGCAGCGGCCCGGGTCTCGCCAACATGGTCGGACAGAAACACAATGGAGCGCGGCGCCAATTCCAGTGACGCCGTGATTTTAACGTACGAGCCGGACTCCAGTTTCGGTCCCGTGGTGGTGTCGAAACAGCCACGGAAGAGGGGCAGCAGGTTCCCGTGAATAGTGTGCTCGAACAGGAGCTTCTGCGCGGGAATCGAACCGGAAGAGTAAACATAGAGTCGCAATCCGCTGTCGTGCCATCTGCGCAAGCCCCGCACAGCGTCTTCGTAAACATGGCTTTGCAGCTCGCCGGTCTCATAGCCTGTTTTCCAGATCATGCCTTGCAGGCTTTTGAGCGGCGTGATCTTCAGATCCTCGTCCATCCACTGGAGCAGTACCCGGATGACCTCCGGCACGCTCAGGGTTTCTTTGCCGACGGCCGCGCTGATCTCATTCCGGATGCCGGTCAACTGCCCCTCGTGCTCCCGCACGAACGCCGGTATGGCGCGGCGAGCGTACGGGAACAACACATCTTTGACGAAAGCGAGGCTGCTCGTCGTCCCTTCGATGTCGGTGACGACGGCGCGGATGCCGTCGAGCTCAATCACGCCGGCGGCGCCCCGTAGGAGGGGAACTGACGCGCAATGGGCTCACCGGTGAAGTTCGCGACCCAACCGGCCGGCGTCGTGAAGAGACGGATGGCCGTGAAATGCGGGGTGGGGCCCATGTCGAACCAGTGTCGGGTGCCTGCGGGCACGCTGATCAGGTCGCCACGCTCGCACAAGGTCATGTAAACCTTCCCGGCGGCGCGCAGATAAAACACACCCGCGCCTTCGACGAAGAATCGCACCTCGTCGTCGTCGTGCGTGTGCTCATCGAGAAATTTCAGCCGCAACTCCTGGCGCTTCGGGTTGTCAGGCAGACAGCGCAGAACATCCACCGACTGGTAGCCGCATTCGCTCTTGAGGCGATCGATGTCGGCGCGATACGCATCCATCACGGCCGCATCATCAATCCCCACGGGCAGCGGCTTCGCAGCCGACCATCGCTCGAAGCGCACCTGGATGGGCTTCAGCGCAGCCGCGATCGCCTCGCCATCGGTCGTGTCGAGAAGGGCGCGCTCGGCGCTGTCATCCGGATAAATCGTCAGGCGGCTCATGCTTGCGCTCCTGCCCTGAGGCGTATTGCTTCGATCTCGCAGCTCAACAGATGTTCCAGTCCTTCGATCACCCGCTCGGCTTCCTCCAGGTCCTTGCCCCAGCCGTAAGCCCCATGGCCGCGAATCAGGTATGCCGGCACCGGCGTTGCGCCGCCTCGCGAGCGCTTGCCCGTCTGGTCGGCCACCTCGCGCGCCAGTGCTGCGATGTCCTGTGAGTTCTCGAAGACCGGAACGCCAACCGTGACTTCGTGCGTGGTGATTCCCGGAAAAGCCTTGAGCATCTCGTAGCCTTCCAGGACCACCTCGGATGCGCCGGGAAGGTGGCGGGTCAGAGTAACAACCGGCACCGAGTGGACGTGCAGCACAGCGTTCACCTGCGGAAAGAGCCGGTAGACCACGGTGTGCAATGCTGTTTCCGCGGAGGGCTTTTTGCCGGCCGGCTCCAACGCGACACCGTCGGCGTCAACGAGCATTACGTCATCACGGGTGAGGCGGCCCTTGTGACGTCCGGACACCGTGACGGCGATCCGCCCATCCGCCAATCTAACCGAATAGTTACCGGACGTCGCCGGTGCCAGGCCGCGGGCATCGAGCCTGCGTCCCGAAGCGATGATGGCCTCGATGGCTTCGTCGAGAAAGAGGGCCATGGATCCGCGGAAGCGGCCTCGCGCAGTTAAACGAACAGGGTGCCAGTATCGCATTAACGGCGCGTGACAGCGGCAAGAATCGGAATGGCCCGGGCGGAGTGGATTGCGCACAATGCCGGCATGACGCTGGACCTGTTTCCCGATGAGCCCGCGGTCGAGCCGGGCGAGGAGCCGATCGCTCCCGGAGCCGTTCTACTGCGCGGATTCGCGCGGCAGGCTGGTCCGCGACTGCTGGATGCCGTGGCGGCGGTGACACGCCAGTCCCCATTTCGCTTCATGACCACACCCGGGGGCTTCCGGATGTCGGTGGCCATGACCAACTGCGGCGCCGCGGGTTGGATCACGGACCATACCGGGTACCGCTATGGCCCGATCGACCCTTTGACGGGCGAGCCCTGGCCCGCCATACCTGACGTGTTTGCCAGGTTGGCGGTGCAAGCTGCGGTGCGCGCAGGCTTCGGGCCCTTCGCCCCGGACGCCTGTCTGGTCAATCAATATGAGCCCGGCAGCCGCCTGTCATTGCACCAGGACCGCAACGAGCGCGATCTCACGGCCCCGATCGTCTCGGTGTCATTGGGGCTGCCGGCCGTCTTTCTATTCGGTGGTAACCAGCGCACTGACAAAACACAACGTGTTGCGTTGGCGCACGGCGACGTGGTCGTCTGGGGTGGCCTGTCGCGCTTGCGCTTCCATGGGGTGTTGCCGCTGAAGGACGGTGAACATCCCCTCGCGGGGCGACGTCGTATCAACCTCACATTTCGCAAGGCCCTCTGAGCCACAGGCGCGTATAGTCGGCTCGCCATAAAACAAAACATTGGGAGCCTCCTATGAAAATCGCAAGATCCCGAGTGGCGACT
>DAITMW010000051.1:0-4540 GCA_036834945.1 Steroidobacteraceae bacterium | reverse complement strand
GGCGCGGATCGCGGCAGCCAGTGGCCGGGTAGCCGGGTGATCTCCGCGCAAAAAGCCAACACGGCGAACGCGTTCAGTTTGCCGCACCTGGCTCTGTCCACGGCGAATCTCTACTACGCCGTTTCACCTGGAGGTAGTTTGTATGGCCTGCAACACAGCAACCCAGTGGACACGGACATTGCCTATCGCGGTCCCGCCGCGGAGTTCGGCCAGTGGAGGGACCCAATGGTGTCGCATCGTATCGGTGGCGTGAATGTCTTCGGAGGTGGATTGGCGCTCTACAACGCCGCGCACGTCCTGGTCGGCGCAATCGGAGTGAGCGGCGACAGCTCGTGCGCTGACCACAACATCGCGTGGCGTACCCGCCATGGGTTGAATCTGGATCACGTGCCAGCCGGGGTGAGCGGGGATGCGAAGCGCCCGGACAACATCGTCTATGACATTACATCCCAACCGGGGCAGCAACTCGGCATCAGCACGAGCGGCTGGGGGCATCCCGAATGCAGCGCCGTGGCGACCATGATTGCCGCCGGCCTGCCGCCGACGGGTCCGTAGCACGGCAATACGGGAACGGATCGGGCCTGCGGGCGTCCACGCTGCGGGAAAGGCAGCAAGGGCGCCCGCGTGGCGGCTTGCGCCCCTGTGTCCCAAGGGTGCAACATTCCGGGCCGAGCGATTCGCCTGATCCGCTCACCCCATTGGACTGCGGGACATAAAAACATGTGTGAGAACGACGATTTCAATGAATTCGCGCGCCGGGCTCCTGACGTGTCGCGCCGGCAGTTTGGCGCCCTTGCGGTGGGTACGGGCGTGGCGATGATGTTGCCTCCGCTCGCGAACGCCGCCGAGCTGACCGACAAGGACGTGGAGATCAAGACCGCCGACGGCGTCGCGGATTGCTATTTCGTGCATCCCTCGAGCGGCAAACATCCGGCGGTGCTGGTTTGCCCGGACATCTTTGGCCTGCGGCCCGCGTTCAAGGAAATGGCACGCCGCCTGGCCGGCTCCGGCTACGCCGTGCTGGTGTTCAATCCGTTCTACCGTACGCAGAAAGCGCCGACCGCACCGGACCATCCCAACTTCGGGGACCCGGCGACGCGCGAGAAGCTGATGGGCATGGCCGGTAAGACGAACGCCGATACCATGGCGAGCGATGCGAAGGCCTTCGTGCCCTGGCTGGACGCGCAGCCGGCGGTCGACAAGAAGAAAAAAATGGGGGTCACGGGCTACTGCTATGGCGGTCCCTTCACGCTACGGACGGCGGCGGCTTTCCCGAATCGTATCGGCGCCGGCGGCTCGTTCCACGGTGGCGGCCTGGTGACCGACAAGCCGGACAGTCCGCACCTGTTGATCCCGAAGATCAAGGCGCAATACCTGTTCGCGATTGCCGCGAATGACGACGAGAAACAGCCGGAAGCCAAGACCGTGCTGAAAGATGCATTCGAGAAAGCGCATCTTCACGCGGAGGTCGAGGTGTACACGGGCACGATGCACGGCTGGTGCCCGCCGGATGCGGCCGTTTACAACCACGACCAGGCGGAAAAAGCGTGGAGTCGTCAGCTCGAGTTGTTCAAGACGGCACTGGCGTAGTCGCTACACGCCTGCGCGTTTTCGATGTTCCTCGGGCGCGGGTGTCGACCTGACACTCGCGCCTCATGATCTCCAGCGCCAGGTCCCTGAATGTCTCAACGGCGGGTGAGCATTCCGCCGCGCAGTACAACACGATGTCGATCGGTGGCAGTGGCGGCAGGCCGGCGCTCGAAGCCACCAATGCCAGGCCTTTCGGGATCGCCGCCAGGGTCGTGCGGACCGTAACTCCCAGGCCTGCGCGCAAACCACAGCACAGACTGGCGAGGCTCGGGCTGGTCATCGCCAGCCTCCAGGGTGTCCCCGAGCGCGCCAGGGCCTCGATTCCCATTTCACGGAAGAGGCAAGGGCCGTCGAATACAACCAGCGGTACGACGCGGTCCGCGTCAGTGCGTCGCGAGCCGAGGTGCCGGGAACGCCCGAACCAGGCGGTGGGCACCGTGGCGATCGTGTTTTCCCCGCCCCTTCCGGCGGGAGCAAAGGCGAGCGCCATGTCGAGCCGGCCGCTCGCCACGTCGTCGGCCAGGGTGTAGTTCCGCCCGCCTTTGACCTCGACGTGAGTCGCAGGGCGCAGCTTGGAATAGCGAGCGAGGAGGCTCGGCAGGAGTGTGTCATTGAGATCCTGCGGCATCCCAACCCGGACGGTTCCTCCTTTGGTCACGGCGCCGACCGCCAGGGCCATCTCGTCGTTCATGGTCAGAACGCGCCGGGCGTACTGCAGCAGGATGTCGCCCGCCTCGGTGAGCACCAGGCCGCGGCCGTTACGTTTGAAGAGACTCTGGCCAGCCTGTTTCTCCAACTTGCGCAGTTGCATGCTCACCGCCGATGGTGAGCGGCTCAGACGCACGGCCGCATGCGAGAAGCCGCCGAGATCGACCCCGACGACCATTGTGCGCAGCGCGTCCATGTCGAAGTTCACGGGAGTCATTTCAGTTTTCCGGAAACGAAAGTTCAAAACTATGCGATTTTCGGAAGATTCGCAAACCGTTACGATAGCGGCAGGCAGGTCATGTGGAAGGGGAAGGCGATGTCAGCGGATTACCTGGCGCAACTCGCGCAATTGACTACGCCACACCTCGCCGATGCGTGTTTGAGCACCGGTACGCCGGTGAGGTGCGCGCCGGCAGCGCTGCGCCCACTGCTACCAGGCGCAACGTGCTGTGGGCGGGCGTTCCCGGTACGTCACGTCGGCAGTGTCGACGTGTTTCTCGAGGCGCTCGAGTGCGCGCAGTCCGGAGATGTGCTCGTGGTCGACAACGGTGGGCGCCTCGATGAGGCCTGTGTTGGTGACCTCATCGCCCTGGAGGTCAAGACTGCCGGTGTACGCGGCATCGTGATCTGGGGTTTACATCGCGACAGCGCGGAGTTGCGGAGAATCGGGCTGCCGCTGTTCAGCATGGGGGCCTTGCCAACGGGGCCGCAGCGCCTGGACCCGCAGTCCCCGGACTGCCTGTATTGGAGTCGCGTTGGACCCTGGGTTGTTACGGCGGCCGATTACGTTGCCTGCGACGATGACGGGGTCATATTCCTGCCCGCCGCGAAATTGCCGGAGATCGTGGCGGCGGCCGCGGCGATCGCGGACAAGGAGCGGCGTCACGCCGGATTGATGCGGTCTGGCGTGACGTTTCGTCAACAAACGCGTTTCGCCGAGTACCTGGTGGCGCGCGAAGCCCAATCCGGCCTCACTTTCCGCCAGCACCTGAAGAAGGTGGCCAGCGCGATCGAAGAGTAGGTTGCGCCGGGCGGTGCAGGCTGGGTGGGGTGGTGGAGGTTGGGGCGAGCGGTGTAGGTTGGACCGAGCGGCGCAGGTTGCGCCGGGCGGTGAACGGCCGCCTGGCTTTGGCTGAAGCGCGGCGTTTTATTCTTGGCAATTCTTCAACTTCCCGTCGGGGACTCGGTGTGGCTTACGGGCGTAGTATCTGACTACGCGTCCTCGGATGGCCGCGACGTTCGTGAGGTGTAGGTCATGAAATCGACTCTCGCGATATGGATTGCCGTGTTGGCATTTGCCACATCACAGGTTGCCTATGCGGCCGACACTGTTGGTGGTGGAGCCGCTGGCGGCGGCAGTGGTGGCGGAGGCGGACACGCTGGCGGAGGAAGCGGTGGCAACTCCGGCGGCGGTGGTGGCTACAGCGGCGGTGGCGGCCACGGAGGGGGCCGTGGAGGGGGCGGATTCGGAGGCCCCGGCGGCAGTTATTCCGGCCATGGCGCCGGAGGATTCTCGCCGGGAGGTCACGCTGCCTTTGCCACCGGAGTTGGTGGCAGCTACCACGTCCACGCCAGTGACGCGCTCGGTGGACGCGCTGCCAACGGCGGCGGCATCTCGCACGGTTTCTTCGCCCAGGATTCCGGCCCACGCGGAGCGGCTTCCAGGGCTGTCGCATTTCGCGCGGCCCAACAGCAGGCGACCAGGATCACGGCCCGGGACGGGGCCATCGCTACTGCGACAGGCCCGCATCCGATCCGACCGCATCCCCGGCCACCCCATCTGCCTCGCTATCAGCCCCCGGCGCCAACGCCTGCAGTGACGGCCGAAGTTGGATCGCTGCCCGATCATGAGCCGCGCCTTTCCACCTGCCATACGGTGCACGGCGAGCTGTGGGGCCCCTGTGGACTTTCATTCCCAAGAAGGCTCCTGTCGATCCCAAGACGGGTATGCCGATCGGTTGATTGATCCTGCGGATCATGCCCGCGGGGTTGTTGACTGCCGCCGCCTGGATTCTCGGATCCACGGCAGCGGCGGATCCTGTCGCGCCGCCGCCCGATGATGGGCAGATAGCCCAAACACTCACGGGCGCCATCGCGGAGCTGGACCGATCGGATCCGGGCTCACCCGCAGCTCTCAATATGCGCCTGGAGTACGCTGACTTCCTGGTCGCAACGCAAACCGGCAATTGCCAACAGCGTCTCGACGCAGCTCAATCGCAACTCGACACAGCCGCCGCTGATC
>DAITMW010000050.1:0-30218 GCA_036834945.1 Steroidobacteraceae bacterium | reverse complement strand
ATGGAGGATGCGACGACGGCGGGACCACAAGGCGGGCATTCGCCATCAATGAGTGGTGAGATCTCGGCGAGCGTCATTCCTGCAGCCTGAATGCGTCGCTCGTCGGCGTCGAATCGCACCGCCCCCTCGGTCATAACTCGATCTCCCGACGCTGGGCCGCGGATCTGTTGGCCGCGAGGACGATCTGCAGGGTCGCGGCTCCGTCGGCCAGGGGGACACGTGGGGCGCGTTTCTCCCGGATCGCGGCAGCCAGATCAGCGAGCTGGGCGACGAAGACATCCGTCTGCGTATCGACCTCTTCCGTACAGATCGGTGTGCTTGTGCTCGTGTGAGTCAATACGCCGGTGTTCCAGCCGGTGAAGCGTCCGGTCATACGCTCACCAACCAGTTGCCAGAGTTTGTCCCACTTTCCCGGTATCGCGCCGTTGGTGGCGTTCAGGGTTCCGATCCGGCCGTCTTCATAACCCAAGAGAATGGCGCTCGCGTCATCACTGTCGTAGCGCTCGACCCCTCGGTGAAAAAAGTTTCCCGCGCGTGCATAGACCGATCGCGGCTGGCCCAACTGGTGTCGGGCGAGGTCGACGATGTGGATCAATTGCTCCACCATCTGGCCTCCGGAGAGGGCTTTCTCGCGCCACCAGTCGGCGTGGAGGGCGTTGCAGTGGAACTGCCCGATGAACATGCCGGTGCGGCCTGTCTCTCCGGCGGCGGCCGCGGCATCCCAACGTTTGACGGCATCTCCGAAGCGATACATGAAGCCACAGGCTGCAACCACTCCGGTTTCGCGAGCCGCGTTCACCATCGATTGCGCTCTATCCATGTTGAGTGCAATTGGCTTTTCGACGAGCAGGTGGATTCCTGCCCGTGCCGCGGCTTCGACCTCACCTTGGTGGGCGTAAGGAGGTAGCGCCACGATGAGAAGATCGAGGCGTTCGGTCCCCAGCATCCGTCGATAGTCGGTGTAGGCCGTCGCACCGAACTTATCGGCAAAGGCGCGCACTTTCGCTTCGTTACGGCCTGCGCAAGCGACCAGGGTCATTGATCCAGAGAGAGTTGCGATGGCCCCCGCGTGGCGCGCGGCTATGCCGCCGCAGCCGAGAATTCCTACTCGCAGGGCGGGAAGCGTTTGTAAGTCAAGACCCTTTGGCGGGGAAGCCGGGGGACTCACGGGTTTGCTCCGAATGTGAGCATGGATTGCAGCACGTCGGGCTCGCCGGCGTCGAGACGGGCGAAGAGACTGGGCGCCTCTGTGAAAGGGACGGTATGTGTGATCAGAGGCAACAGGTTCAGGCGTCCTTCGTGTTGGAGTCGGACGGCGGTTTGCCACAGCCGTGGCTTGCTCCAACGATGGCTGGCACCCGGTGCGACGCCCGAGATCTGGGAGCAGACGAGCTCGATCCGGTTGTGGTGGAACTCTTCGCCTAACGCTAGTCCACGGGCCTCGCCCTGGAAAAAACCCATAGCGACGACGCGGCTCGAGTAGGCCACGGTTCGGATTGCCTCGGCGAGCGCGGCCGAGGCTCCCGAGACTTCTATACAGACATCGGCTCCGCGGCCGCCTGTCTCCGATTTGATGAGCTCGGCGACAGATCCTTGCGTCGGGTCGAGGACGCGATCAGCTCCCAGCCGCAGCGCCATGTCGCGGCGGGCTGCGACAGGGTCCACTCCAACAACTGTCGCGCCCGAAGCGCGCGCGGCTTGCGCCACGATCTGACCGGGCACGCCCAACCCAAACACGACGACCAGGTCGCCCATGCGGATCGCCGCGTCGTGCACTCCGTTGAGTGCGACGGCACCGATGTGTGAAAAGATACCGATACGTGCGTCAGCGCCGGAGGGCATCAGGCGGTCTCGTGCATAGTCACGAGGCGCGATGTGGTGCGTGCGATGGCCCCATGTTCCAAACACGCGTTGTCCGGGCTGAATGTCCTTCACACCGGAGCCGACTTCGATAATTTCACCGACTTCCTCGTAGCCGAGGTTGCGGACGGGGTACGTCCAGCTGGGTTCCGTGGCAGGCTTGAACAAACGCATGTCAGCATCCCAGCGGCGCTGCATGAAGGGATTCGTACCTCGGTATTGGGATAGCTCGGTGCCCGCGCTCACTCCCGAGAACAGGGTGCGTATGCGCACTTCCTCGGCAGCGAGTGCCGGTTGTGCCGCGGGTTCGAAAGCAAGCGTTCGCGGCGCGTTGAGGACGAGTGCGTTGGATGTCGGGGGCGTCATGTCAGATTCCTGTTTCGGAGTGCCGCGTCGCGAGTACTGCCTTGCGGGTCATGCTGCGGGTAGTGAGTAGGAGCGCGACGGCGATGAAGTAGAGAACGGTCAGTGAGGTGATGCCCGTGGCCATGCCGTAGTGCTCCGCGGCTTTGGCTACGAAGATCGGTGTAATTCCAGCGCCGAAGAAGCCCATCATCGTCATCAGGCCCACAGCGGTAGCGCGCGCTTGCGATGGAACGACGTCGTGCATGGATGCGTAAATGCAGCCGTCGAACAGGCCTTTACCGATGCTCGAGGCGAGGAGCACCAGGCCGACCGTCACGGCGGAGGCAGCCAGTGTCAGGGGAAGGAGAAAGATGGCTGCGAGGGCCAGGCCGATCGTCAGGGCGTAGAAACGGCCGATGGAGGTTCGCGCGGTCAGGATGTCGGCGAGCAGGCCGCCCAGTGGCACTGAGAGGAAGCCGGCGATGTTAATGGTGGCGGAGCCGTAAAGGGCGGAGGTGCCTAGGTTCAGGCCTAGGACGTCGTGGACGTAGGTGGGGGCCCAGACGGTGACGCCAGTTGAGGCGCCGGTGGCGAGGAAGAAGACTACACAGAGAAATAGCGCGGGGGGTGTGGTGAGGACGATGCTCAGAGGGCCGCGCGGGGTTGAGTCGGACGTGGGGTTTGGTGCGGTGGAGGGTTGGCGCGGTGCGTAGTTGCGTCGAGGGGGTGCGTCGCGCAGCCATCGATGCAGCACGAAGCAAAATACCAGGCCGGCTGCTCCGTAGATGAGATAGGGGACTCGCCAGCCAAAGCGGTCGGCGATCATGCCGGAGGTCAGTGCGCCCAGCCCTGCTCCGGCAAACACGCCGGTCTGGTGCAGTGACAGGGTTCGGCTGCGCATCTGCGGGTGGTGCCAATCGCTGATCAACGCGGTCGCCGCGGGGAAGTAGGTCGATTCTCCGAGTGCCACGATGCCGCGTAGCGCGATGAGCATTGCGAATCCAGTCGAAAGCGACGCCACGCCCGTCGCCACACTCCAGAATGCTAGGCCGTAGACGATGACGCGGGAGCGGGAGGCGCGGTCGCCTAGTCGGCCGGAGAGGAAGGCCGCGACGGCATAGATCCAGAAGAATGCTGAGCTGACGAGGGCGAGTTGGGTTGGGCTGAGGCCGAACTCGGTGCGCAATTGCGGCATGACCGCAATGACGATCGTGCGGTCGGCGGAGTTCAGGAAGGCAACGATCCATAACAGGCCGACGAGGATCCACGGGTAGCGTGAGGTCTCTGTGGGTGCGTCGGTTGTCAGCTCGCCTGCTTCGGCTGAGCTCATGTTGTCCCCCTCAGCGGGCGCTGCTGCATGCATAACTGGATGCCGAGCGCAGGTTGCCCGCGGTTACGGTGTGGGCCCGTTGCGGATACGGGCACAGCAGTTGGGTTGCTGCAGCCTCCGGGTTTGTCGAGGGCTGCTCCTTTGCGGCGATCAGTCTGTCAGGTGGCTCGCCGTGTTCCGTCCATCGCTCCAGTGCTCGCCGGATGTCGTGGTGCGGATCATCGCTCAAAGCCGGGGATACGGGCGACTGTCCGAAGGAGTCCGGGCCGGGGCCGCCCTGGCAGTGGGTCATTCCCGGGACCATGAATAGCCGGAAGAAGGTCCGGGTCTGCGACAAGCCACCCTGCTTGCGAGCGACGCCTTCGTAGTAGGCAAGTCCCGCACGCGGGGACAGTACGGCGTCTGCCCATCCGAAATACATCAGGAGCTTGCCGCCCCGCCGCTGGAACGTCGTCAGGTCGGTGTCGCGGGCATCCAGCGCTTGCGACAATAGATGGCCCGCTACTGTTGTGTGGGCCGCGGCCGCGAAGTCCTGAGGGTATCGGAAATTGTCGGGACGCCAGTCGCGGTTGTCGAAAACCAGGTAGCGATAGAATTCCTCGGCGAAGATCAGTTGCGAGGGGGCATCGGGGTCGTCATTCACGATCCAGCGTATCCAGTTATCCGGTGCGGCGGCCGCTGTTGGCTCGAAGCCGCCCTGTTGGATTACCTGGAGTGATCGTACCTGCGCCGCCGTCAGGCACTGGTCGTTTTCGGTCGATTTGCACAGGAGTGCGCGCGGGTTGAAATGACAGTCACGGGGATCGCGCGGGACTTCGTCAACGACTCCGGCGGAGGCGGTACACGAGGCCAGGGCAGCCCGTTGGATTGCGCGTAACTTTTCGGCACCAATCCAGCTCTTCGGGCTGCTGCGCAGGGTGTGCTGTATCCAGCCGAATGTGGCGAGTTGATGGGTCCAGTCGTAGGCCGGAGCGCCGGCGAGGATGCCCTCCCACATCTGCGGGAAGCGTTGCGCCGCCATCAGTGCCTGGCGGCCGCCGTTGGAGCAGCCGGCAAAGTAGCGATACCGGGCGGGGCTTCCGTAGTAGGCATGGATCAAAGCACCGGCGACTTCCGCGGTGACCTGGATAGAGCGATAGCCATAGTCGAGCACACTCTCGGGATGGCCCTGCGCCCAACTGGCATCGAACGAGTCTGCCTGATGACCCGTGTCGGTCATGGCAACCGCGTTACCCCGACGCAACTCGCTGGCGAGGGATGCGAACGAGAAGTTGCCCGCGAATCCACCATTACCCAGTTGATAATAGCGTCCGTTCCAACCGCTGGCGGGCAGCCAGATTTCGACGCCGATATGGGAGTCAGGAACAGGTGTGAGCTGGCCGTGTATCCGACAGAGCGCGGGGGCGTCGAGCGCCCTGTCCTCAGGGTCGACTAGCTTTCCTGCGGCAATGGCCTCGGCGCTCAAAGTGCCTGCTACAGGGAGGGCTTCTTGCTCGAGCGCGGCACAACGCGTTTGTTCATCCTGCAGTGGATGACTTGCCGCCGTAGCAGTGCAATTCAGGCACAGGCAGGCCAGGACGCAGGCGGCCACGAGTCCGCCCAGGTGTCTCAGACGATCGTGTTGGCCGCCCCCTCGCACGCAACTTCCCGAGCTACGCTCGAGCGAGCCAATGCAGCCAGATCGCTGCGGTCCAGGAGAAGTCATCGCCTCCGATGCCGCGGCCGGTCAGAGGACAGAAGTACTCATACATTCCCGCGCCCTCGATCAATTTGCGCGTGTCAGTGCGGATCCGCTCGCCCCACTCCGTGTAGCCCGCGCTCGTGAGGCCACTACCGATCATGTAGTTGACCACAGCCCATACCGGACCCCGCCAGTAGCGCAAGGAATCGAACGCCGTGTGGGCAGGGTCGAGGCTCGGGACCAGGTACTTCGCCTTCTTTGCGATGCGGTCGAGGTGCCCGAGCAGGTGACGGTCACGGCTCTCATCACCCACTCCAGCGTAGAATGAGAGAAACGAGGCGCTCGTGATGATGTTGGAGGACTGCCCGGTGATCACGTCGCGCGAGCAGTACGCGTTGACCCGATCGTTCCACAGCCATGACACACCGATTTCCGCCTGGTTGATCTTGCGGCGCAGCTCCGCCGCCTCGTCCTTGTATCCCAACGCTTCGGCGAGCGCGAGCAGGTCCCGGTTCGCTCGCAGGAGGATCATGGTCATACCGACATCGACGACCCGGAACGGGCTTTCGAGGCCGATGCGCTTGTGGTCCCAACCGAGCGCTCGTCCAAACTGTACCAGCGCGACATAGCGGTCGTAGTCGAGCTTGGTGGGTCTCATGCTCTGATCGAGGTGATTCGTATCGCGCCGTTCGTAAGGTCCCACGCGCGAGATGTCGATCAGTTGCGCCGGACCATCCCATTCAGGGGAGTTGTCGCGCCCGGATTCCCAGGGGTGCACCACCGACGCGAGTCCATGGCCGAACGGGTCGCGCACTTGTGCGAACCAACGGTGCCAGGCGAGCAGCTTTGGGAAGAGTTGCTGCAGTCTCGGGCCAAAGCTGACCGGGTCACTATGTTCCCACAGGGCACGCAGCGCGCTAGCCGCTACCGGTGGTTGTGTGATTCCGGACGTTGGCGGCGTGCGGCCGGTCGCCCAGACTTCCTGCCCTGGGAAGTATCCCGAGTCGTCTTTCCAGAAAATGATGTGTGGCAGGAAGCCGTCCGGCCATTGGGCCTCGCACAGCGATTCGATCTCGCGCCAGGCGCGCTCGAGGTCGAAGGCACCGAAGCCGAGGGAGACGAACGCTGAGTCCCAGTTCCACTGGAAGGGATAGACCCGTCCGTTCGGGACGGTGTAGCCGCCCCGGTCGTTCTGCACCAGAATTTCGCGGGCCCGCCTTCCAATCTCGTCCTGCACCATCAGCCAACATTCCTCGTGAAGCCGTCATTTTCGGCGGCCGCAGGCTGCGCCGCGCCCACGCCGTTACGGCGGACGCGTGCAGAATATTCGAGCAAAAACGTTTTTGTCAATGAAGCGCGCGGGTGGTGTGCCGGAAAATGATGGCGTGGCAAGCGCGGATGAGGCGTACCTCCCCGGCTTGCACTAAACTCAGGCCATCTGTTCTGGCAAGGACTCCGACGCACTCCCATGTCGATCGTGCTGTTGGCCCGGGATCTCGGGCTCTCGATCTCCACCGTTTCGCGCGCGCTCAACGGTTATGACGACGTTTCGCCGGAGACGAAACAGCGCGTTCTCAAGCGCGCCCGGGAGATCGGTTATCGCCCCAACCCCGGGGCCCGGCGCCTGAAATCCGGCAGGACTTCGCTCGTCGGGGTCATTTTGCCCGCCGCGACCGATGGCGTGCGGTTCGTCGACTCGGTGGCTTCGAGTCTCCTCGGGGGTGTCGAAGTCGAGCTCGAGAACGGGGGGTATGGGCTGATCGCGACCATGCAGACTCGCAACGATCTGCAGCGTGAAGCGGCGCTCTACGAGAATTTCATCCGGGGTGGGTGGGTGGATGCGCTCCTGCTCGTGCGTACCCGAGTGGTCGATGCGCGCGTGGAGCTGGTCCGTAAGGCGCATCTTCCCTTCGTGACCTACGGGCGCACGGAGACTTCGGAGCCTTACGCCTGGGTCGATACTGACAACGAGAAGGCGTTTTACCTGGCTACGTTGCGCCAGATCGAGTTTGGTCATCGGCGCATCGCGCTGCTCAATGGACCCCTCGAGTATACGTTTGCCCGGTTGCGCGAGAAGGGTTACACCCGGGCGCTCGCCAAGCACCGCATCGCGCAGGATCGTTTGCTGATGTTGGATGGCGATCTGACCGAGGTTGGCGGTTATGCGCTGTGCCGGTCGCTCCTGGTGTCGGCCGAGCCGCCGACTGCGATCGTCTGCGCCACGGATGCGATGGCGATCGGGGCGATCGCCGCCTGCCGCGAGCGCGGTATCGAGGTCGGTCGGCAAATCTCGATCGTCGGTTATGGCAATTCGAGTGCTGCTGCCTTTTCCGATCCGCCCTTGACCACGATCGATCACGCGGTGTTCGAGAATGGTCGCCACATCGGGCAAAGTCTGCTCCGGTTGATTCGTGGCGAGGCGAAGCCTGCGGACATCCATTATCTCGAGCCCGTCGTGCTCGTTCCGCGCAAGTCGGACGGTCCACGCGCGTAGGTGGCCCAGGAGGACTCGATCTCCTCCAAGGTGCGCCCCTTGGTCTCCGGCACCCAGAGGGCGGTGAACGCCAGACCCAGAGCGCTCACCAGGGCATACAGCCCGAACGTTCTGGCCGGACCGATCGCCCGCGCTCCATTCAACACGGGAAAAGTCTGCGCCACGACATAACAGGCGACCCAGACCGAGACGCTGACGACCGACATCGCCCTGCCCCGGATTTTGGCGGGGAACACTTCGGAGCCCAACAGCCAGGGTATGGGGCCCAGGGCGATGGCGAACGAGGCGATGAAGGTCAAAACCGCGATCAACAACGCGAGCCCCGCTGCATGCGAGTCCAACAGCCAGGCCACCGAGGCCAGTGACACGGTTTGCAATACCAGCCCTGCCAGCAGCAAAGGGCGACGGCCGACACGGTCCACGAGGGCGACGGCCAGCAGCGTAAACACGAGGTTGACAAAGCCGATCAACACAGTTGCCGTGAAGGCATCCTGCATGCCGACGCCGGCCGTGATGAAAATCTTCGTCGAGTAATACATCACTGCATTGATGCCGCTCAATTGGGCTATGACTGCGATGCCCACGGCGATGATGAGTGGACGCCGGAAACGTCGGTGTAGCAGTTCGCTCATCCGTCCGCTTTCTGTGGCGACTGCTCCGCGGATGGCGGCGAGTTCCTCGGCTACTGCGCTGGCGTCGAGCCATCCGCACAGAATCCGTGCTGCCTCCCCATCGCGGCCCGCTTGAACAAGCCAGCGCGGACTTTCCGGAGCGCGTGGTAGCACCCACAGCAGTACCGCGGCCGGCAAGGCTTCAGCACCGAGCATCCAACGCCATCCGACGGATTCATTCCAGGCGTGGTTGCCGCAGGCCTGGATGCCCGCGTTGATGAAAAAAGTCAGGAAGATTCCGACTACGATTCCCAGTTGGAACAGGCTTCCGAGGCGGCCGCGCACAGCTGCCGGCGCGCACTCGCTGATGTAGACCGGGCACACCATGGAGGAAATTCCAATAGCGATACCGCCCAGGAAGCGAGCCGCCAGAAACTGCAGGAAAGTGGCGGGAAGCGCCGAAGCGATGCCCGCGATGGCGAACAACAATGCGCACAGCACCAGGACCCGTTTGCGCCCTGAGCGATCGCTGATGACGCCTCCCAGCAGCGCGCCGGGAATGCAGCCGAGGATGGCGCTGGCCGCTGCGAGGCCCTCCTGCATGGAGTCCAATCCAAAATGCGCCGTGATGTAGGGGTTGGCGCCGTTGATGACGGCGGTGTCGTAACCGAATAGGAAGCCGCCGATCGCGGCCACGAGCGCGACGCGCGACAGCGAAGCGACAGGAGCGGGTTGCAACATCCCCGGTACCTCTCAGGGTCGGCAGCGCACGAACGCTTTGATCGTGGCGCACTCGTGGCCTAGTGCAGCGCCGTGGGGACGAATGGTGTAGCGTCCCACTGCAGCCGGAATGATGAATGTTTCGGCATAGTGGACCACGAACGGTTCGAAGGCTCCCACGGGACTCTCGACCAGGGCCTCGCTTCCCTCGACCAGATTGAGCACCTGTACGCTGCCGGAGCATTCACCCCCGGTATCGTGGGGAGTCACTCCCGTGAACCAATGGCGACGGGTCTCGATGAACTGCGCTTCGTGCAGTCCCGTGCGCTCCTCCCGCCATCCCGGGCCGCTTCCCACTTCCCATACCTGGTTGATCAGCCGGCTGCGGACGTAGTCCTCATCCCTCTCCCAACGGACGTTGGCTTTGCCGTGCTCGATGTTGATGGGGCGCGGCAGGCCGTCCAGGCCCATCCGTCCCCAGTCCCAGAGTTTGAAGGTGAAAATGTAGGGGGTGGCGCTGATTTCGAGCACCATACTGTCTCGGCCGGAACAGTGCAGTGTCCCACCAGGAATGAGGAAATGATCGTGTTTGCGTGCCGGAAACTTTGCGACGTAACGCTCGGCGTCAAAGTGCTCACCGCCACGTTGCGCCAGTTCCAGGGCCGCAAACATTGCCTCGCGTTCGGACCCGTTACGCCGCCCCAGGTAGACCACGGCTCCAGGGTTGGCATCGAGCAGGTAGTAACTCTCATCCTGGGTGTAGTGCAGGCCAAAGTGTTCCTGGATGTATTCGGTGAGCGGATGCACCTGCAGCGACAGGTTGCCGCCTTCCATGGTGTCGAGGAAGTCGAAGCGGATCGGAAACTCCGGGCCGAACCGGCCATAGACTGGCTCGCCGAGCAGTGCGCCCGGCTGCGCGAGCACGAGATTGAGCGATGGGATCTCAACGCGTACCGTTCCGAATTGCAGCAGGAGGCTGTTTTCCTCCGGCACACAATCGAAGCACCAGGCGAAATTCGGCTGACCGCGGTCGAGGTCGCAGTGCTCCTTCATCCACTGCCCGCCCCACGGACCGGGGTCGAAGAATGGGACCACGCGAAAGGGCCTCGAGACACAGTGTTTTAACGCACGGCGTAGTGCGTCCCCACCCACGAGTTTCGGGTTTCCCGACAGGCAGGTATCGAGCAGGAAGTCCCAACGTCCCAACGTGTCGCGTTTATGGCGGTCGCAGACCCGCCAGTCGATGAAGAACGAGCGCTTGTACTGTAGCGAAGCTTTTAGCTTCCCCGTGTCACTTCCCAGGCTCGCGCCCTTGCCACGTCTCTGCCGTTGCTGCGCCTCCCAACGTGGTAGATCGGCATAGACGAACACGGCGGGCTCGGGAGCGATTAGCGTCGCTCCGGGTCCGAGGACAACGACAGGACCGCGGGCTCTGGCGATCTCTGTGCGCAACTTCGCGATCTTGTCGCTCGCGAAGAATTCGGGGAGGGTCAATCGTGTGAGGAAACCGAAGATCGGGTCATCGCCTCCCAAATATGGCGCGACCAGCTGATCGATCCGCTCCGGAGGCAACAGGGCATCGCGGGCGAAAATCCACAGTACGTCCTCGAACGCGCCGTGCAACCCCGCGTGGATCTCCTCCTCGTCCACTCCGACATAACTTTCAATGGCCAGGACAGGGGGAAGTCCGGCAGCACGGCTCGCTTTCGCGAGCGCGTCTCGTAGCCGCCGCCCTACAGTGTTCCAGCCCTCGCAGGCTTCAGTACCGTCACCAGCGATCTCGACTACTGGTTGTTTGTTGTAGGTACCAGCTCTCATGTCACTCCTCGAATCAACCACTCGGCACCGATCAGCGCCGCCGTATCGCCCAACTGCGCCGGGACAATGTCAATCAGTCCCCAAGGTGTGTGCGCGTTGGCGTGAACGCGGGCCTGCAGCTCGGGGATGCATTCGGGAGCGCCCGCGACGATTCCGCCCCCGACCACGATCCGTTCGGGGTCATAGGCGTGAATGAGAGTCACGAGCAGCGCAGACCAGACCTCTAGACTTTCTTCTCGCAAGGCGACGGCACATGCGTCTTGCTCTCGTGCCAATTTGAACACCGCGGCGTAGTCGATTACGTCGAGCTCTCGCAGAGCGCTGCGCTCGAAGTCTTTGTGCTGCCTGGCGAGCTTCGGCAAGACGGCGGTTGAAGCCTCCACCTCCGCACATCCCTGGTTACCGCAAACGCAGGGCGCGCCGTCCCGACGCACCGTGATGTGTCCACCGAGAACTCCGCCCTGACCATGCTTGCCGCGCAACAATCGGCCGCCGATAAGGGCGGAGGTGCCCAGGCCCGTGCCAAGGGTCAACATCACGAAATCATCGCAACCGCGGCCGGCTCCGGCGCGCCACTCGCCCAGTTGGGCGACACGGGCATCGTTGTCCATCACAAGGTTCAGACCGAACTCTTCGCGGGCCCAACCATGGAGGTCCAGGCCGGGCGCATCGCAATACTTTCCATACGAAGTCAACACTCGCCCGTCATCTGCGATGATGCTGGGGAAGGCAACCCCCAACGCGTCGCATTCCGAGAATCGGAGACCCGCCACACCACACAGTGAGGCGAACGTTGCCGCGATGCGCGGAAGTTGTGGCTCCAGGCCCTCTCCCGAGCGGGCTTCGAGGCTCCTTTGCGCGAGTACACATTGATCGCGCACGATGCCCAGTTTGATTCTCGTCCCACCGATATCCGCCGCCAGAGCGACCATTGCCTACCCCCTCGTGCTGGCGTTCACAGCATAAACCATTGACAAAAACGTTTTTGGCAAAATAGTATCGCCTCCAAGCGTGGCGGAGCAGGCGCGGTTTGCCGTGTCCCGTCAGCGCTGACATGCCTGCGCGGCACCACTGGCCGTGGGGGTGTTGGCGCTGCGGTTGCGCGGATACAACTTTCTCGCGCCGCCGCCATTCGATTCAAGGGGGAACACAACGTGGACTATTCAAGATTCGGCCGGTGTTATCTGTCAGTCGCGGCTGCGGTAACAGCTATTCTCGCTGCCACCACCGCACAGGCGCAGACGCAAGCACCAACGCAGAGCGCCTCGACGGCCAGCCCGAGCGATGCATCCTCCAACAACGAGCCGCTCGAGGAGGTCATCGTCACCGGTACGAGCAAGGCGCGTACGGATCTGAAAACGCCGCTGGTCGCGACGAGTCTCGATTCGGAGAAACTGCAGTCGCTGGCCGTGAACGGCCCCGCCGACATCCTGAGTACCATCCCGGCGCTCAAGGCCGAAGGCGGCGGCGGCGAAGTGGCCACCAACGTGTTCGTGGCGGGCCTGCCCTCAGGTGGCCAGTATCAGTTCACCCCGCTCGAGTTCAACGGCATCCAGGTCATCGGCAGCATGGGCCTGAATTCTTCGGCGCCGGATGTCTATTACCGGACGGACCTGGGCATCGATCGTCTGGAGTTCGTGCGCGGCGGTGTCTCCAACCTGTTCGGCGGCGGTGGTATCGGCGGTCTGATCAACTTCATTGACAAGACCGGCTCCGATACGACGCAGGGTGTCGCTCAGCTTGAGGTTTCCGATCACAATCGCATCCGTGGAGACTTCGCCGCCAGCGGGCCCATCGCCAACAATCTCTACTACGCGGTGTCCGGCTTCTATCGCTACGACGACGGTCCTGTCGTCAGTGGCTTCCCGACCGATGGCTACCAGTTGCGCGGCAACTTCAAGAGGACCTTCGATGGCGGGGAATTCAAGATCTACTGGCAGGCCATCAACGACAAGGATCAGTTCTACGGCGATATTCCGCTCACCAGCGGCTTCAAGCTCGCGCACGGTAACAACGGCAATCTGGTCAGGACGACCGAGACCGGTGCGCTGGACAATATGTCCTTCCTGACACCCGGCGGGACGTTCAACACCCAGGTCGAGGATGGCGCCGCGACACGCGGTGGCTCGGTCGGCATGGACTTCAAGAAAGACCTGGGGGATGGCTGGGGGATCAATGGTCGCGGCAATATTGCCGACTATCATCATACGTTCGCGCTGTTCTCCGGCGGTGACAACATCACGAATCTGCCGGTCACCCAGTCCGCGTTCCTTTCGTCGTATGGCTATAATCCGAGCGCTTACACCGGGACGTTCACTTACGCCGACAGTGGTGCCGCGGTACCCGCGGGTGCCCTGCTCTGGGGCGACCGGGTCACCGACCGTGACCGTCCTCTGAATACGGAAACGGCCGAGCTCAACATCACGAAGGATGTGGAGTTTGGCGACTGGGCGCATCATTTCACGGCGGGCGGCTTCTGGGGCCGGACCGATGCGCGCGACTACGACATCACCTATTCCTACATCGGCGATTTTGACAACACACCGAAACTGGTCAACGTGGTCGCGACCAATAATGCGACCGGAGCGCAGACCATCGTCTCGCGCAACGGGATGGTCGATGCCGGGCTCGGTTATACCAACAACTACTACAACGCGCGGCGCTATGCCGGCTACTTTGCCGACCAGACGGAGTTCGGCAACTGGGTGCTGGACATCGGTGGACGGTACGAGAGCCTCACAGGGAACGTACGGCGCGAGCAGACCGGGACGTATACGACTGACACGACGGCAGGCCTGTCGCCGCAGTTATCCCAGGTAACCTGGGGCAATGGCCATTTCCTGGACGGCACCGTAAACCCCAACGCGTGGGCGGTCGCCGCCGGTGCGTTGTACAAGCTCGATCAGAGCAGCAGCCTGTTCTTGAACGCCTCGCGCGGCTTCTTCATGCCGAATCTCAACACGGTCCAGATCGATACGCACAACGACGTGCAGTCGTTCCAGGCGGAGATCATCAAGCAGGTTGCGGGGGGCTACAAGTACGCGGGCAGCCAGATCTCGGGGTCGATCTCACCGTTCTACAGCACTCTTTCGAATCGCCGCAATATCAATCTGATCAATGGCCCTACCCCGGGCAGCGCGCCCCAGGAAGTGGTGAATCTGATCTCGACCCGCTCGTATGGCGTGGAAGCGGTCCTCAACTTTCGTCTGACGGACTTCCTGTCCTTCGAGGGCAACGCGACCTACGAGCACGATATCTACACCGAGTACACACCGGTCGCGGCCTGCAAGGACTGCGTGGGCAACTTCCTGCAGCGCCAGCCTGATGTGATGGCGAACTTCGGGCTGTATTTCCGTAAGAGCGGGTTCGATGCCTCCATCTTCGATACCTTTACCGGTAGGACCTTCACCTCGGATCTGGACAACATCGAGCTGCCCAGCTATCACATCGTGCGCCTGAACGCGGGTTACACGATGACATTCCGTGGTGGCGATACGGCCAGGATCGGTATCGATATCTACAACCTGCTCGACAGCGACGCCGTTACGGAAGGCTCGCCCCGCCAGGGCACTCTGCAGAGTCTTGGGACGGCCTACTTCATTGGCCGACAGGTTCTTCCGCGGCGTGTGCTGGCTCGCCTGACCTATAACTTCTGAGGCTCACGTGCCGCCGGCGTCGGGACTTCGAACCGGTGTCGGCGGCCTCCCCGGGCCGTGCCGCGATTGCGGTAGGCTTGCTTTGCCATGAACTTCCTCGATTACACCCTCGTCGTGCTGTACTTCGGCACGATGATCTGGCTCGGCATGCGTTTCAAGAAGAACGCCGCCGCTACGGATTACTTTCTCGGGGGGCGCTCGTTCGGCTGGTTTCCGCTCGGCATGTCGACGATGGCGACGCAATTGTCGGCCGTCAGTTTTGTTTCCGCGCCGGCGTTCGTCGGGCTGCGGGCCGGGGGTGGCATGCAGTGGCTGACATTCGAGTTCGGCGTGCCCCTCGCCATGATCGTGCTGATGGGGGTGCTGGCGCCCCGGCTGCACCGCTCCGGTGTCGTCAGTGTCTATTCCTTTCTCGAGAAGCGCTTCGGGCGCGGGTCGCGCCTGTTGTTGAGTGCCTTGTTCATCGTCTCGCGGGCGCTCGGTACCGGTGTGACCATCTATGTCATCGCACTGGTGTTGGCCTCGATACTGCGGCTCGCGTTCTGGCAGACCATGTTGGCCTTGGGCGGCGTCACCATCATCTATTCGCTCAAGGGTGGGCTCAGGGCCATTGTGTACAGCGAAATGGCCCAGATGATCATCAAGGTCCTGGGGATCTTCGTCATCATGCTCACCGCGCTTCATTACATGGGCGGTCCGGCGCAGTTCCTCCAGCACCTGGACCGCAGCCGGTTGCAGGTCGTGGATTTCGGGAACTGGGGTTTCGACGGGCGCGAATATGGTTTCTGGCCCATGTTACTGGGCGGGCTTTTTCTATATACGGCCTATTACGGTACAGACCAGACTCAGGCGCAGCGCATCCTGGCGGCACGTGATGCGGGCACTGTGAAGCGCCTGTTGATGTTCAACGGGCTGTTGCGGTTTCCGGTGACCCTCGCCTATTGTTTCGGGGGCCTCGTTCTCGGCACGTTTGTGCTGACCAACCCCGCTTTCCGTGCGCAGGTTCCGAGCGATAAGCCCGATCTGATGATTCCGGTGTTCATTGCCGGATACCTGCCTCACGGCCTCGTCGGCATCATTGTCGTGGCCCTGATCGCCGCCTGGATGTCGGCTTACAGCTCGACTCTCAATTCCCTGACAGCCGTGACGATGGAGGACTTCGTCGCTCCCTTTCTCGGTATCGCCGCTGATCGGTATGTCGCGGTCAGCAAGGGGATCTTGCTGACGTGGGGACTGCTGACCATTCTGTTTGGATTCTTCGCAGGTTCCATTGCAGCAACGGCCATCGAGGCGATCAACAAGATCGGCTCGCTCACATATGGGCCGATTCTCGGGATCTTTCTCCTGACCCTCCTGCCCTGGGTCACTTCCGTGGCCGCGAATCTCGCGGTCATCGCAGGAGTCGGCGTGAATGTCGCGCTCTGGCTTTTCTGGCCCAATGTGTTCTGGTTCTGGTGGAACGCCCTTGGCGGGGTGACGACGCTTGCGGTAGGGATGCTCTTCAGCTTGATTCCAACACGGGCGCAGCCGGCTCAGGGGCCTGGGAGTGTGCTTTCGAAACCGTTTCCGGCCGTTGAAAGCTTGATTCTGCTGCTATTTTTCTTGTGTATGCTCGCCTTCTGCCTGCTGCTGCCGAGGATGTTCTGATGGTGCGATCTCCCTTCTCCTGCCTGGCCCTGGCGGCACTCTCTTTGCTCAGTCTGGTGCGTTCACCCGTGGCCGCGGCGTCTACGGCCGACTTCGAGCTCGTCGCAACCGAACGTGACTTCGGCCTTTACTTTCCAACCTACCTCGCCAATGGCATTTATTCGGCGCAATCCTCATTGCGCGGGACCGATCCGACGCTCTCACTGATGGCCGGTGTGATGGACTACACGCCGGGGGATGTGTCGCGGCCCGCTGCCATCCCAAGCTGGACGGAGGTTGACTACTTCAATGGGCAAGCCTGGCTGAATGAATCCACGGTGACTGCCTCGGCATATCAGGATTATCGACAGACTCTTGATATGTATGACGGGACGCTCCAGACAAGCTACCGTTGGACCGCACAAGGTCGAGACAGTCGGGTCAAGGTCACTACCTTTGCGGGCGCGGGAGCCGACCATGTAGGTGTTACGCGCCTCGAGATCACTCCTGCCTTCGATGGTGAGTTGCGCGTCCGGTTGTCATTGCGGCCTCGGCCTGCTTTTCCTCATCGGCTGGCCTTGGGCAAACTGACGTTGTCGCAGGCGAAGCAGGCCATCGCGGCGATGTACAAACTGCCCCCTCCTCCCGAGGCGGCCCTTCTCAGCCAGGTGCTCAAACCGGCGACACCGACGGAGGCCAATCGCGCTGCCATCTGGTATCCGGGCGAGGTCTCTGTGTTGTCCACGGGCGCGTCCAAGCAGGATCGCCTGCTTTGGGTGCGGGGGCGGGCGGCTCATGGGGCGGATATCACTGAGTCCGCGGCAATCGCTTTGCCCGAGGCGCTCAAGAACGCGCGGGTCACCGTGCAACACTCGGCGCAAAACGTAGTGCTCGAGGTTTCTGGGGTTGCTGAGAAGGGGCATACGTACGCATTCACGAAATTTGTCACGATTTCCAGCTCTGGCGGCGTGCGTAACAACATTGGCGTGGCGAGCGCGGCCCGCGAACTGGGATTTGAGACGGTATTGCGGAAGCACACGGCGGTCTGGCACGAGCTCTGGGGCTCCGACATCCTGGTCGATGGGGATCCTCAGCTGCAGCGGGCCATTCATTCGGATCTGTTCTATCTGCTGGAGAATTCGTCTGCCGATACCGCGTATCCGATGGGGGCCTGCGGCTTCAGTCCCAACTACCTGGGGCATGTCTTCTGGGACAACGACTCCTGGGATTTTCCGGTGATGTTGCTCCTCCATCCGCAGCGGGCGAAATCGCAGCTGATGTTTCGTCATGAGACCTTGAAGGCCGCGCAGGAACGGGCGCGCGCTCACGGTTATCAGGGAGCCATGTATCCCTGGGAGGCCGATCCGGCACGCGGGACGGAGGAGACGCCCTACTTCGCTCACGAGAACGCGCAGGGCGAAATCCACATCAACGGCGATGTGGCCATCGCGCAATGGCAGTACTACCTCGCCAGCGGGGATCGCGAGTGGTTGCGGCAGTACGGCTTCCCGGTGATCCGGGCAACCGCTGACTTCTGGGTGAGCCGTGTCGTCGCGCAGCCGGGAAAGGATCGGTATGAGATCCAAGACGTGACCTCACCGGATGAGGCCTACACCCATGTCAACAACGATTCGTTCACGAATGGAATTGCGCAGCGGAATCTGTTGATCGCGACAGCGGCTGCGACCGCTCTTGGTGAGACTCCCCGGGCTGAGTGGAGTGAGATCGCGCACAAGCTCTATATCCCATTCTCTGAATCCGAGCAGCGACACCTGGACTTCGAGCCCTCTACGCCGCATGACAGGCATACCTGGATGGGGAGCGCGATTTCCTTTCTGGCCTACCCGCAACTGGATCTGCCCATGCCACCCCAGGTTCGGCGTAACGACCTCGATTTCGCCTCGCGCTCCATCAAGGAGCTGACGCCGGATGCCAACGCGATGATCCTGGCGATGATCTCACTCGAGGCGGCGGAAGTCGGGGATGCTGCTGCCGCCGACAAATGGCTGCAGCTGCAGCAGTCGGGATTTTTGAAGCCGCCGTTCAACGTGCGCAGTGAGACTGCGTTGAACAATACAACGTACATTCTGGCCACCACGTCGGGGTTTCTGCAGAACTTCATGTATGGGTTTTCCGGGTTGCGCATTACGGATGATGGGCTGCAACCGCGCTTTCCGGCTGTGTTGCCTGCGACGTGGAAGTCTCTGCGGTTGAAGAATCTTACATTCCGCGGTCGTCGCTTTGACTACGTCATCAGCCGCGATCCTGCTGGTAAGGTGGTTGGGGCGAGGCAGTGGCATTGATCAAGGCTTACGAAGACTTGCAGGACTGGCTGGAAGGCTATGCTTACGATGTGTGGTGGGGCCATGGCATGGATAGGGAGTGCGGGGGGTTCTTCGAGCGCCTCGAGCTGGATGGCTCGCCCACTGATGACCCGAAACGCGCCCGGTTGCATCCCCGGCAGATGTTCTGTTTTGCCCAGGCTGCCCGGTTTGGCTGGCGGGGGCCGGCGCGCGAGGCGGTCGGCCATGGTTTGAGGTTCTTTCTCGAGCGCTATCGGCGGCCCGACGGGTTCTACCGGACCCTTGTCGCGCGTGACGGTGCAGCCGCGGATGATGCCGCGCTGCTATATGACCAGGCGTTTGCGTTGCTTGGCCTGGCCTCGGCCTATGCGATGCTCGCCGAGCCCCGCATTCGGGAAGCCGCTCTCGAGCTCTATGAGCGCCTGTCGTCGGTCCTGCGCCGGCCTGATGGTGGCTTTGAGGAAACTGTCCCACCTTCGGTACCGCTGACGTCCAATTCGCACATGCATCTGCTCGAGGCGAGCCTGGCGTGGCACGAGTTGGAGGGTGATCCTCGATGGTTGAAGCTCGCGGCTCCGATCGTCGAGCTTGCGCTGACTCGTTGGATCGAGCCGCGCGGCGGGGCTATGCGTGAATTCTTCGCGGCGGATTGGCAGCCGGCTGCTGATCAGGGGGCGCGTGCCGAGCCGGGACATCTTTATGAGTGGGCCTGGCTGCTGTTACGTTATGGCCGCTGCGCAGGTGATGTGCGGATTGTTCCGGCCGCATTGCGCCTGATTGAGTTTGGTGAGCGATTCGGTGTTGACCCGGTTCGACACGTCGCTATCAATGCTTGTCTGGATAACGGCGTACCGTTGGATAGAGCTGCGCGCCTGTGGCCCCAGGCGGAGCGCATCAAGGCTGGTTGCCTGGCCGGTGAGATGACTGGCGAACCGCGCTACTTTGGCATCGCGCTCGAGGCGACTCGCGTGTTGATGAGCTACTTTGACACGCCATTGCGGGGCCTGTGGCGCGATCGCCTGCGGGAGGATGGGCGATTTGTTGAGGAGCCGGCGCCGGCGAGCTCCTTTTATCACATCGTATCCGCGGCAGCGGAGTTGAAGCGCGTGTCAGAGCTCGCCTGAGGACCGGGCTGGATAGTCGCCGCCGCTGGGGCCGATGGCTGGGTCGGCGCGCTATTCGGGGAGGCGGATTTGCCCTGCGATCTCGAAGTTGCCGCTCACCGTGGGTGCCGGCGTTCCGGGTTGGCCGCCGCCGATGGATAGCGCGTATTTGCCTTGCGGGATGATGATATCTCCGAGGTCGGTGACCATACTCAGATCGCGGCGTTCCAGGTGGAACTGCACTTTCTGACTTGCCCCGGGCTCCAGGTGGATGCGTTGAAAGCCGCGTAAGGCGCGGATCGGGGCGCCCGGCACATCGGGAAAGCCCAGGTAGAGCTGAACCACTTCATCCCCCGCGAGCTTCCCTGTGTTGGTTACTGTCGCGGTGACATCCAAGGGGTTGCCTGCCGCGATTGCGGCCGTCGGCAGACTGAGACCGCTGTACTTGAAAGTCGTATAGCTGAGCCCGAATCCAAAGGGCCACAGCGGCTCACCCGTGAAGTAGCGATAGGTACGCCCCTTCATGCTGTAATCCTCGAAGTGGGGCAGTTGGTGAACGTCCTGGTAGAACGTCACCGGCAGGCGGCCGGCGGGATTGTTCTTGCCGCTGAGGGTTGCGGCGATGGCTGCGCCACCTTCCTCGCCGGCATACCAACTCTCCAGGATGGCATTCGCGTGCGCTTTCTCCCAATTGGCGGCCAGCGCGCTGCCGTTCATGAGCACCACTACGAGGGGCTTGCCGGTTGCGGCGACCGCCTGGACCAGGTCCTCCTCGGGTTTGGGCATCTCGATGTCAGTTCGGTCTCCGCCTAGAAAGCCCGGCTGGTCGACTGGCATCTCCTCGCCTTCCAGGCGACTGGTAATGCCTACGGCGGCAATGACTACATCCGCTTCCCGCGCAGCAGCGACGGCAGCGGGGTCTGGCGTGTCCACAACCGGAGTCCAGATGAGGTGCGCTTCGGGCTTGTTGTCGGTCGTCTCGCCATACTCCACCTTCAGTGCTCGTGGGTGGCCCTTCTCCAGGTGGACGCGCCCAAGGCTCGATCCCGGGCTCCACATCTGAACGATCCGTTTGTCATCCAGGGAGACTCGGGCGGATCCGTCGCCGGCCTTATCGATGCCCAGGAGATAGTCGCCCGTCTCGGTCGGGTTGAGAAAGCCCGTCAGGCGCAGTCCGTCTGAGGTGTGCTCGGACTTCAGACCGGGTTTGCCGTCGGGCGTGGTCAGTACCGTGTCGGGGACCGGGTCGCCGCGGTTGGAGAGAAACTGCGTTCCGGGCACATACGTGATCTTCGCGTCTGGAAATTCGGCCCTCAAGCCCTCCAACAGGCTCACGGTGTGTGTAGGGGTGCCGTTGTAGTTGCCGAGGAGCACGGCGGTTTGATCGGCGAGCGGGCCGACGACTGCTATACGCTTGACTGAGCGAAGCGGTAGCACACCATCGTTCTTCAACAGCACCATGGATTCCTCGGCAATGCGACGGGCAAGCTTACGGTGGGCGGCGCTGTTGAGCTCGCTTTCGTCGAGCTTCGAATAGGGAACCATGGATGGCGGATCGAACATGCCGAGCCGGACGCGCGCGGCGAAGAGCCGAATGAGCGCTGTGTCGATCGCGCTCTCGGATAGATATCCGCGTTGGACTGCGTCTATGTAGGGCCGGTAGTCGTGGTCATCTTTAACCTTGGGGCGGAAATCCACACACTCGTTGTCCATCCCGCGCTCGAGCGCGATTGCGGAGGCCTGCGGCTGCGTTGGACGGAAGTGGTGGCCGCTGAACACGTCGCGGACGGCCTGGCAGTCAGAGACCACGTAGCCCTGGAACTGCCATGCGCCACGCAGCGTCTGCTGCAACAGAAAGTCGCTCGCGCAGGCGGGCTCTCCGTTGATGGAGTTGTAGGCGCACATCACCGACGCCGCATGGCCTTCGACGATGGCGGCACGGAATGCGGGCAGGTACGTATCTTCCTCGTCGTGCTTGCTGACATCGACATCGGCGAAGTGGCGCGTTGGCTCGGGGCCACTGTGCACGGCGAAGTGCTTGGGAGTGGCGATGACCCGGTAGTAGTGTGGGTCATCACCTTGCATTCCGGTCACGAAGGCAACCGCCAGGCGCGCGCTGAGAAAGGGGTCTTCTCCGTAGGTCTCCTGTCCTCGGCCCCAGCGGGGGTCGCGGAAGATGTTGACATTCGGGGCCCAGAAGTCGAGGCCTTCGAAGATGTCCGAGTGGCCGGCACGCTCGGCCTGGACGTGTTTGATGCGGCCTTCGATACCGATGGTCGTGGCCATCTGGTGAATGGCCGGTGCGTCGAAGGTCGCGGCAAGTCCAACAGGTTCCGGGTATTCCGTGGTGCCTTTGGCTGCGACGCCGTGAAGAGCTTCGCTCCACCAGTCGTACGCGGTTACGCCGAGGCGCGGGATGGCGCGGGCCTGGTTGACCAGCTGCGATGCCTTTTCCTCGAGCGTCATACGGTGCACGAGATCGGCGGCTCGCTCTTCTGGGGAAAGCCTCGTGTCCTTGTAAGGCGGAGCGGCGCCGTCCTGGGCGTTGGCCCCTGTGGTCAGGACAAAGGAGGCCGCTGCCGCCAGCGCAATCAGCAGAACCCGGCCGGACTCGTTCATCACGCTTCTCCCCTGCCCTATTGTCCGATCATTGTGATGGTAGCGGTACCATATTCAGGGGAGTATTCTCAGCTCTCTCCGGCGAGTCAAGTCGTTTTGTATGAGTTATCGGATACTGCTGATGGTCCTGGGACTCCTTGCGGCGGACACGCGGTGTGCCGTCGCCTTCCCGGTGACAGCCAAGGTCGACGTTTCCAGGTCAGTGGGGCCGCTGCCTCCGATCTGGCGTTTCTTCGGGGCGGATGAGCCCAATTACAGTACACGGCCGCAGGGTGAGAAGCTGCTGATGGAACTGGGCGGCCTGCGCACCGGTGCTGTGTACTTCCGCGCTCACAACCTCATGACGAGCGGTGATGGGACCCCTGACTTCAAGTGGGGCAGCACCAACCTTTACACGCAGAAGGATGGGCGCCCGGTCTACGATTTCACCATCATTGATCACCTCATCGATACGTGGCTCGCACGCGGGATTCATCCCTATCTCGAGATCGGGTTCATGCCGGAGGCGTTGTCAGCGGCTCCGCCGGATGTGCCGTATCGGCGACCCTGGAAGCCTGGGGTGGATTACAAGGGGATTACTGCCGGGTGGTCGTATCCCCCACGGGACTATGGGAAATGGGCCGAGTTGGTCTACCAATGGACGCGGCACAATGTCGAGCGCTATGGGCGCGCCGAGGTGGAGCGTTGGTATTTCGAGGTGTGGAACGAGCCGAATCTGGATTTCTACTGGCTCGGCACGGCGGAGGATTTCTATCGTCTGCACGACTACGCGGTTGATGCGGTCCGGCGGGCGTTGCCGACTGCTCGGGTCGGTGGGCCGGATGTGGCGGGTGCCGGTGGCGCATTGATGGAGGGTTTTCTGCAGCACGTGACGACTGGCACGAACTACGCCACAGGCAAGGTGGGTACTCCCACTGATTTTCTTTCCTTCCATGCCAAGGGCCAGCCGGCGCTGGTGGACGGTCACGTGCGCATGGGCATCTCGAACCAACTCAAGACGGTTGATGAGGCGTTTGCCAGGATTGCGGCCATTCCGGCTCTCGCGCGCAAGCCCATCGTCATCGGCGAGAATGATCCGGAGGGTTGCGCGGCCTGTCCGGGTCCGCAGAATGCCTATCGCAATGGGACGTTGTATTCGAGTTACACCGCTGCCGTTTATGCGCGGCTTTGGGAACTCGCGCGGCGACGGAATATGAATCTCGAGGGTGCGCTGACCTGGGCGTTCACCTTCGTTGGGCAGCCTTGGTTTGCGGGTTACCGTCAACTTGCGACCAACGGTGTTGACTTACCTGTTCTGAATGTCTTTCGGCTGTTCGCGCGGTTGGGGCCCGAGCAGGTCGAGGCGACGAGCAGCGCTGAGTTGCCTTTGGAGCGGATTGTGTCCGAGGGGGTCCGTGGGGCTGAAGCCGACATCGGAGTTCTGGCTACGCGTGCTGACAACGGCACTGTTGATGTCTTGCTGTGGCATTACAGAGATGACGATGTGCCGGGGCCTGCGGCGGAGATTCAACTTTCAGTGATGGGCCTTTCACCTGGGCGAAATTATCGCGCAACGGTCTGGCGAGTAGACCACGCCCATGGCGATGCCTTCAGCGCATGGAAGGCGATGGGCTCGCCTGGCAAACCGGACAAGGGGCAGGTCGCGGCCCTTGTCAAAGCGTCGCGGGTGTCGGCTGAGTCGATCCCGCTATCAGGCAAGGGCGCTGTGGCATTGGAGCGCAGCCTTCCATTGCAAGGGGTTGAGTTGATTGAGATTAACGGCTCGTAGGATGGAGTGCTATACCGGGTATGGTCTGCACTTTCTCTACCAGAAAATTGATGAGCAGCCTTACTCGGGCGATCCCGGCACGCTCCGGAACGATCAACATGTTCAAGGGCACCGCGGGGGGCTCATAGTCCGGCAGCACCACCTCGAGCTCGCCGGTCTTCAACAGGTCGTCCACTAACCACAGGTGCGCGGGCGCGATTCCGCGAGCAGAGAGGAGTGCTTGCCGCGCCGCCAAACCGTGGTCAACGCGCAAACGGCCATCAAACGGTACGGCATGTTGATCCTTCGAGGGACCGACGAGCACAAGCGTCTCACTGCCCGCGATGTTTGACATCCGGATGCTGTCATGTCCGGAAAGGTCCGCCGGCACAGTTGGCCGGCCCCGCTTCGCCAGATACCGCGGCGAAGCAACGAGCAGACGGCGCGATTTCCCCAGGGGCTTCAGCTTCATGGAGCTGTCGGCCAGAGGGCCCAGCCGGAGCGCAATATCGGCACCCTCCCTGACCAGGTCAACGCGCTCGTCGGTCAGGCCGAGGTCAATGCCGATTTCCGGATAGCGATCCTGGAAGGCGAACACCAGACGACTGATGTGGAGTACTCCTATTGCCGCTGTACAGGAGATCCTGATCGTGCCGGCCGGAGCGCTGCGATTTCCGCGGACCTCATCGCCGGCTTGCTCGACGAGGTGCAGGATCTGCACGCTGTTGGCGTAGTAGCGCGCCCCCTCCTCCGTCAAGATCACGCGGCGAGTCGTTCGATTGAGCAGGGTGACGCCGACGGCTTGCTCCAACTCACGCAGGTGGCGGGTCACCGTTGACTGCCCAATGCCGAGGTCACGCGCTACGGCGGATAAGGAGCCGCGCTCCGCGACTCGGACGAACGTGCGCAAAAGCTCTAGCGAAACTTCAGATTTATCCATTTTTCGGCAGAGTGATATGCATTCCGCATGTCTACCGGATGGGCGCGGCGTCGTCTACCTTTGGGGTCCACGCAAATTGACTGGATGTCGTTCGATGAAAGTTCTGCTGGTTTTTGCCCACCCGGAGCCCCGTTCGCTCAATAGCTCGCTGCGCGATGTCGCGGTGGGCGAGCTGCGTGCGCAAGGGCACGAAGTCCAGGTCTCGGATCTCTATGCTCTCGGCTGGAAAGCCAGCGTCGACCGAGAGGATTTCCCTACGCTATCGAGTGCGGCGCGACTCAAAGTGCCCGCGGCATCGCTGCGCGAATACGAGTCGGGCGAATTGACGGCGGACGTCAAAGCGGAACAGCGGAAGTTGCTTTGGGCCGACGGCCTGATCCTGCAATTCCCGCTGTGGTGGTTTTCGATGCCTGCGATCCTCAAAGGTTGGGTTGACCGGGTCTACGCCTACGGCTTTGGCTATGGCGTGGGCGAGCACAGCGAGCGCAAGTGGGGCGATCGTTATGGGGAAGGCACCTTCGTCGGCAAGCGCGCCATGCTGATCGTGACCGCCGGCGGCTGGGAGCCACATTATTCACAGCGCGGGATCAACGGTCCGATCGACGACCTGTTGTTTCCGATCAATCATGGCATTCTGCACTATCCTGGATTTGATGTTCTGCCGGCGTTTGTCGCCTATAGCGCCGATCGGTTGAGAGATGACGGGTTCGATGCCGTTGCGGCCAGACTTCGCGACAGGATGCGGGAGTTTTTCACGACCGCGCCCATTGCGTATCGGCACCAAAATGGCGGCGATTACTCCATACCCGAGTGCGAGTTGCTTGAGAATCGCGAGATTCCGGGCGTTCGAGGATTCGCGCTACACGTGGGGGAGCGCTTCTGAGATCTTGATTACTGTTTTGCCGACGGCGCGGCTCTCGTCGTACCAGGCCAGGGCCGCCTGGGCCTCATCGAAGTCGAATACCCGCGCGACAACAGGCATCAAGTGATGCGCGGCCACTATTCTGGCCACCTGTGCCAATTGCGCGCGGCTGCCTGCAAATACAGGGCGCAATGTAGCTCCCGACATGAACACTTCACCTGCGTTGATGTTCGAGCTGCCACCGCCACCTATCGACCCGACGAATCCTACCTCTCCGCCCATGGCCACGGCCTTTAGCGATTGCGACATCGTGGGCGCGCCGCCCACCTCGACAACGTGTTGTACTCCATGTCCGTCGGTTAGGCGTCGGACCTCGGGACCCCATTCAGATCTGCGACGATAGTTCACGACTTCGTCGGCACCCAGGATGCGCAGCCGCTCGGCCTTTTCATCCGAGGACGTTGTCGCGATAACACGCGCGCCCGCGGCCTTGGCGAGTTGGAGTGCGAACAGCGATACGCCGCCGGATCCGAGCGTGAGCACGTTGTCACCGGCCTGCAGGGGTTGTGCTCCTCCTGTCAGAGCGTTCCATGCCGTAACGGCCGCGCAAGGCAGGGTTGCCGCTTCCTCGTACGACAGGTGGGCTGGGATCGGCACCAAGGACTCTTCCGGAAGCACCGCGTACTCGGTGAGCAGTCCGTCCAGCGATCCTCCCAACTGCGGTGTGTTGGCTCCGCCGAAAGGCCCGTCCAGCCAGCGAGGAAAGATCGATGCGATCACGCGGTCGCCTGTCCGGACCTGGGTGGTGCCCTCCCCTAGCCCCACCACCACGCCGGCACCATCGCACAAGGCGACCACGCCGGGCGTCACCGGAAGTGGGTAGCGTCCATACTTCAAAATGAGGATCTCTCGGTAGTTCAAAGAAGCCGCATGGATGCGCACCAGCACCTCACGCGGTCCCGGTTTTGGGATCTGGCGGTGGCGAAGCACCAAGCCATCGAGGCCAGCGCCCGAGGCGCTCAGATGCCAACTTCTCATTCCGTGCTCCTTTTCCTGCTGGTCGAGGGTTCGATGAGCCGCAGTCTGGTTCGTGGCTTGCTATGCGTCCAATGCATTTCAGTCGTACACTCGATGCATGAATGGTATTGCTCTTCATGCTTCCAGTCGCCTGGATACACGTGACCTGCGGCTCGTGGTTGCGCTGGCAACCGCGCAAACCACGGCCGCGGCGGCCAAGACACTGCATCTCACGCAGCCGGCTGTCGGCCGCGCGCTGGTGGGACTCGAGCAACGGCTCGAGGTGTCGCTGTTTGACCGCACGCCTCGAGGGCTCAGGCTCACGACTGCCGGGCGCACGCTGTTGGAGAGTGCGCCTCGACTGCTCAATGAATTGACGGCGCTCGAGGCGCAACTTCGCGGGCAAACGGCACCGATGCAACAGCTGCGCCTGGTGTGCGAGTGCTATACCGCCTATCACTGGCTCCCCAGCACGCTGCAGGCCCTGAAGGCCACTCGTCCGGCTCTCGATCTGTCGATCGCGCTCGAGTACACGTCCGATCCGATCCGCGCACTGGAGGCGGGGGATCTGGATTTGGCGCTGATTAGCGAGGCGCCGACGCCGCGCAGTCGGAGAATCTCGGCTAAGGCTCTGTTCTTCGACGAGGTCGTCTTCGTGATGTCAGCCTCTCACCGCCTCGCCACGCGTGCGTCTCTTACGAGAGCTGATCTGCAAGCGGATCGGCTCTTCACTTCAAGAGCGCCCACCCGCGACATGAAGTGGATGCCAAAGGAGCTGCTTGCCGGAAAGCGTGGAGATCCCCCGCTACGTTTCCAGGTCATACCCCTCACTGAGGCTATCGTGGACTTTGCCCGCGCCGGGCTCGGTGTTGGAGTTTTGTCGGAATGGATAGCTGAGCCTCATTTGCGGCGCAAGGATTTGGTTGCCCGCCGCTTGGCGTCAGGGCCGATCCGCAGGCCTTGGCGGTTGCTTTGGCGCAAGGAGGTGGAAGAAGGCGCGCTGCAACTATTGGAGGTGCTGGCCCAGGCGCGACCCCGTCTGGGCCGACCGCCCGGTCAGCTCGATTGGGCCTGACCCACGGCCTCAAGTGCCGGTGGTCTGCGCCGACTGCATGGCTGCCGCCATGCGGTCAGCTACGTTGCGCGTGTCCCAGTAGACAGTTGCCTCATACATTCGATCACCACGAATGTTGAAACGGTCGACCCCGGTTGCGCTAAAGCAGCGCGTCGTAACCCCGGGAGTTGAATTCGATGAGGCAGAACCCGTGACCGAACGGGTCCGCGACCATCGCGATTCGTCCATAAGGAACGTCTACCGCCGGTCGTTCCACGATGGCTCCTGCCGCAGTCGCACGCGCGAGCGCAGCGTCGAGGTCGTCGACGATGACGTCGGCATGGACTGGCGTCCAGTGCCGGTTATAGTCGCGAGCATTTTGCCCTGCGCCGATGGTTCCTGCCTTCTTTTGCAGAAGATAAAGTGGCACGGGCCATCCTGACAGCTCGACAAAGTCGGCTGCGAAGCGGCGGCCTACTGTAAGTCCGAAGGCCGCCGTGTAGAACTGCTCGGCGGCCTGTATGCTCGGTACGTCGATGTTCAGGATGAAGGACGTCATGGCATGAAGGGTGTGGGCAGGATGTTCCTCAAATAACCATGGCGTTATGGTATCGCACCTGCCGCGAAGTCCGTCGAGCGAGTAACGCTTTCCCAGCGATCGATCTCCTCGATGAGGGTGTCCAGCGCCTCACGAGCGCGTCGCAGCGCGTCGGAGCCGAGCAACAGGTGCACTGGCGGCGCGTTTGAATCGACGAGCGCCAGGATGCTTTGTGCGGCGCGGGCTGGATCACCCAGCTGCTGGCCGTCCATCGTGTTGAGGTGCTCGATGACCTTGCCCGCGGAGCCGGTGTAATCATCCGACCAGGAGTGGCTCTTGCGGATGGAATGCGCGGACAGGAAGTCGGTTCGGAACGCGCCTGGCGCTACTGCGGTGACCTTGATACCCAGGGGGCCTACTTCCTGTGCCAGTGAGTGAGAGAGTCCCTCCAGTGCGGCTTTTGTGGCTGCGTAGACACCGGAGCCGGGATTGGGCGCCCGCCCGGCGATCGAGGTGATGTTGATGATGTGGCCGGAACGCTGTGCTCGGAGTTTGGGCAGTAACGCGCGGATGAGGCGTATCGGGCCGTAAACGTTCACCTCGAACAAGCGAGCCATTTCGGCATCCGTGGCATCCTCAATTGGGCTGAGCAGCCCGTAGCCGGCATTGTTGACCACGACGTCGAGACGGCCACAGAGTTCGAACGCCCGCGCGGCGGCCTGTTCGATGGCCGCAGGGTCCCGCATCTCGAGGCTCAGACTGTGAAATTTGCCCTTATGATCGCCAAATTGAGGGGCGCCTTCACGGACGGTGCCCACGACGGTGTCTCCACGTGCCAGGGCAGCCTGAGCCAGGGCCTCGCCAAGGCCGCGCGAAACGCCTGTGATGAGCCAGTTCTGCATAATGTGTCTCCATTTTCAGGGCAGAAGTCATCTGCCGGGCGCAGACTGTAGTCGCTGGAGGGCGTAATGATTAATGCCCCACGGCTTAGAGCACTTGTAAGCTGCACTTAGCAATCATCGATGAGCACGACAGATCCCTTTCTCTCGGCCGGCGATTTCGGCCAGCTCCGCGCGTTCGTGGCGGTCGCGGAAGTGTTGAATTTCACCCGTGCGGCGGAGAAGCTGGGAGTGTCCTCTTCCGCCTTGAGTCAACTGGTTCGCGCTCTGGAGGAGCGTGTTGGTGTCCGGCTGTTGCATCGGAACACCCGGAGCGTATCGCTGACCGAGGCGGGCGAGCAACTCTTCCAGCGCGTCAAACCGGCGGTGGAAGAACTTGCCGCGGCGTTGGGGCAGGCGAGTCATTTGAGCAAGCAGCCGGCTGGCGTAGTTCGCGTGCATTGTTTCCGCACGGCCGCCGATCGGTTCGTGCAGCCTATCCTTCGATCCTTTCACGAGGCATACCCAGACGTAATTCTCGACATCACCGTAGACGACGAGGTCGTCGATGTCGTGGCCGGGCGATACGACGCCGCCATCCGTATCGGCGAGGTGATCGAGCAGGACATGGTCGCTATCAAACTTGGGGCCGATCTGCGTCAGATCGCGGTCGCCTCGCCTGAGTATCTGGCTCGGCGGGGCAGACCCGAGCATCCGCGTGATCTCCTGTCGCATGAGTGCATCGGCTGGCGGTGGCCGGGACATGAGACACCTTATAAGTGGGAATTCGTGGAAAACGGGCAGTGGTTCGAGGTGGCTGTGCGGGGTCCCATCATCGCGAACAGCAAGGAGTTTTGCCTGCAGGCGGCCCTTGCCGGGGTCGGCATTGCATTCCCTACTGACCAGCTCGCCGCAGCGCATATTGCTGCCGGGCGGCTGGTGGCGCTGCTCGAGGCCTGGTCGGCTCCGTTTCCGGGCTTTTATCTTTGCTATCCGGCGCAGCGTCAGATGGCGCC